>CALDSL010000175.1 GCA_937920255.1 uncultured Anaerolineaceae bacterium
CTGGCGGTGTAGCAGATATCCGCCAGCAGGCTGGCCTGTGGAAGACCCGCCAGAAAAGCCTGGTACGAGCGCGCCAGATCACGCAGCGCTTCTGGCGTATGGGCCGAAATGGGCAGAACAAAAGGCCGCTGCACTTCGAGCACGGAGGCCGGCTCGGGCGCGACCGGTGTTTCCTCAAGAATGATGTGGGCGTTGGTGCCGCCAAAACCGAAACCGCTAACCCCCGCCAGCCGGGGGCGATCACCCGCAGGCCAGGGGTATTCCTGCACCGGGATGACAAATGGCGTGCCTTCCAGGGTAATGTGCGGGTTAAG
Organism: uncultured Anaerolineaceae bacterium; assembly: GCA_937920255.1. Taxonomy (GTDB): domain Bacteria; phylum Chloroflexota; class Anaerolineae; order Anaerolineales; family Anaerolineaceae; genus CALDSL01. The sequence continues at coordinate 315 of CALDSL010000175.1, forward strand.
TTTCTGAAAATGCAGGTGGCGCGGGATCAGATTGTTCTGCATGCACAGCACCACCTTGATCAGCCCTGCCACTCCGGCAGCAGCTTCAAGGTGGCCGACGTTAGTCTTGACCGATGCGAGCACGCAGTCAGAACCGTCGGGGTGGAGCTTGCCGTACGTGGCTGTCAGGGCATCCACCTCGATGGGATCACCCAAAGAGGTGCCGGTGCCGTGGGTTTCAATGTAGGTCACGTCCGTGGGGGCGATGTGGGCGTTTTCGATTGCCTTGCGGATCACCATTTGCTGCGCCAGCCCATTCGGCGCGGTCAGCACGGTCGAGCGGCCATCCTGATTCACGGCGGTGCCGCGGATCAGCGCGTAGATACGGTCGCCATCGGCCAGCGCGTCCGACAGGCGCTTGAGCACAACCATGCCACAGCCTTCACCGCGCACAAAGCCATCGGCGCGCGCATCGAAGGTTTTGCAGCGGCCGTCGGGGGCCATAAAGCCCCACTTTGTGAGCGAGATGGTCACCTCGGGGGTAATCATCAGGCTCACCCCACCGGCAACCGCCAGATCACATTCGCCGTCGCGCAGGCTCTGGCAGGCCAGGTGGGCAGCGACCAGAGAGGAAGAGCAGGCGGTGTCGACCGCCATGCTTGGCCCGTGCAGGTTAAGCAGGTAGGAGAGCCGGTTGGCGACGATGCTGTGGGCGGTTCCGGTGCTGGAATAGGCGTCGATCTGGTTCAGGTCGTGGTTGAGGATGTGGCTGTAATCATTATGATAGCTGGCAACGAAGACACCCGTAGGCGTGCCCGAGAGCGAGTCGCGTGTCTGCCCGGCGTCTTCCAGAGCCTCGTATGCGACTTCTAGCACCAGGCGCTGCTGCGGATCCATGCGGGATGTTTCGCGCGGCGAGAGACCAAAGAAAGCCGCGTCAAACTTGTCTTGCGCGCGGTCGAGAAAGCCACCAAAGCGCGTGTTCATCTTTCCAGGCGCGTCAGGGGAAGGATCGTATAATGCGTTGATATCCCACCGGTCGGCCGGTATCTCGCCGATCGCATCCTTGCCTTCGCGCAGCATGTTCCAGTAGGCCTGTGGCGAATTTGCTCCGCCCGGGAACCGGCAGCCTAAACCCACAATCGCAATCGGTTCGGAATGGACATAGGCCCCGCTCTCTGACTTCTCGCGAATTTGTTGAGCCAGTAAGGCCAGTTTGATCGCCGTGATTTCCATCCTGTCTCCTTGTTGCTATTTTGCCTTACGGCGGTTCTTCAATGCCTGCAACGCGTCTTCGTCCGACATGGCTTTGACGTCCTTTACTACTTGCTCAGCTTCCTGCGAGGCCTGCGGTTGCGCGGTGCTTTCCGGAACGGTTGGCGTTTCGAGCGTCTCCGTTAAGCCCAACTTTTCCATCAAGAAATCGGTCAGGTCATGCAGGGTGGGGTAGCTCCACACCAGCGTGGCTGATAGCTTGAGTTCCAGGCTAGCCTCCAGCCGGTTGCGGAACTCGACGGACATCATCGATTCCAAGCCAAGCGAGCCGAGCGGCGTCTTTGGCTCGATGCGTTCGGGAGCCATGCGCAGCACCTGTCCCAGCGTCTTTTGAATGTGTGACTGCAATGCCGGGCGCTGCTCGGCGGTGGGCAGCGCGGCCAATGCCTCGCGCACCGTCTGGCTGATTTCTTTGGCTTGCGGGGCGGTTTCCGCGCGCGTCTCCAGCAGATCATTCCAGATGCGGGCGCGGGCCAACCCAGAGGTGCGCAGCCGCGACCAGATTACCGGCGCGACCATCGCCTGCGCGGCTGTACCTTCCATCAGAATCTTGAGCGCGGCCAGGCCCTGCTCGACGCTGAAGGCCGGCAGGCCCTGCAGCGCCAGCTTTTCCAGCACGCGCTTGCCGCCCGGGGTGGCCGCGAATCCCAATCCCTTCCAGGCGCCCCAATTGATGCTCAGACCGGGCAGTCCCTGCGACTGGCGCATGGATGCCAGCCCATCCAGAAAGGCATTGGCAGCGGCGTAATTGCCCTGGCCGGATTGCCCCACCAGAGAGCCGTAGGAAGAGAACATCACAAAGAAGTCCAGCGGCTGGTCACGCAGATACTTGTGCAGCAGCCAGCTACCAAGCATCTTGGGTCGCATGACATGGTGGATGGATGCGGCGTCCAGTTGCGTTACCAGGCGGTCGTCAATCACACCGGCGGCATGGAAGACGCCGCGAATGGGTGGCCAGTGCTCCTGCTGGTAGCAGTCCAGGAAGGTGGACAGGCGATCTTCATCAGCGACATCCATGGGAACATATTGCACGCTGGCGCCCAACTCTTCCAGCGCGATCATCGCCTGGATCATGCGGCCAATACGGTCTGGATGGTTGTTCATCCATTCCACGCGAGGCGGCAGCGGGGTGCGGCCCATCAGGATCAACCGGCGCGCGCCATTTTGCACCGCCCAGCGCGCCACTTCCAGCCCAATTCCGCCCAGCCCACCGGTGATTAAGTAGGCCGAATCGGCGCGGAACGGCCGCTGCGCCGCGGTTTCGGAGACAAGCATCGTTTGCAGGCGCGGCGCATACCATTGGCCGCTGCGCAACGCGAGCTGGTCTTCCGGGTTGCCGCTCGTGATGACTTCCAAAATTGCGCTGGCCGCCTCGGCGGGGACGGCATCAACAGGCAGATCGAGCAAACCGCCGTAAAATTCGTGTTGTTCCTCGGCGATTACGCGGCCAAGACCCCACAGCGGTGACTGCGCCGGGTTGACCTGGTCGGCTGGCAGCACCGCCTGCGCGCCGCGCGTGATCATCCATATGGCCGGCGGCTGGGAGGTTTTGGTTCTGGCCAGTTCCTGCGCCAGCCAGGTGCTCGACCCAACGCCCAGATCCTGCGCCGGTTCAAGCAAATCCGGGTTGCCTGTCTGCGGGTCGGGAATATCCAGGCTCCAAAGGTTGATGATCGAGCGCAAGTCACCGGGTTGGAGCGCCTGCTGCACCACCTGTCGCAGCCCGGCTGCGTCCGCGGGGTCAACGGAAAGACAGTTTTCTTTACGCCGGGAGGGCGCTGGGCCGGCAAACACCAGGGCACAGCGTCCGCCGTCCCGCTCGAGCTTTGCCGCCAGCGCCTCGCCCACGCCGCTTTGATCGGCCAGGATCAACCATCTACCCGAAAGCGCCGCGGACTGCGGCCGGGCATCGGCCGTTACCGTCTGCCACTGGACGGCGTATAACCACTCCTCCGGGTTGTCAGACGGAGCGTCGCCTGCCGCCAACCGTTTGAGGTGAAGCCCTTCGATGACCAGCACAGGCGCGCCGCTTTCATCCAGCCACTGCATATCCACGATCAACTCGTCTGGAGTGACCGGCTGCCGCAGGGCGGCATGTACCCAGGCTGGTTTCGCGTCCAGGTTTCCCGGGAGAATCGTTTCGGCCTTGAATGGCATGGCAATATCATCGGTGATGCCGCGCGTGATTTCACCCAGAAGCTGAAAACCTGCGTCGAGCAGCGCTGGTGAAACCAGGAAGCGTTCGTCGCTTATGCCTTCCAGGCTCGCGAGCATTTCACTATTGTGCTGCCAGACCCGCGTGATGGCCTGCAGCGGCTGCCCAATGCGGAAGTCCTTTTGCCTCAGGTTGTTGAAGAATTCTTGCCCGCTGATATTCGTGGACAGGCGGGCCTGGATTTCTGGCACCGATTGCGGCGCGAGCGATGCCGTATTGCCGGCAGGCTGCACCTGCGCGCTGACATGCGACTGCCAGTTCTCGCCCTGGCGGCTGAAAATCTCAAAATCCAGGCTGCCATTGTGGCCGGGGGATAAGGTCACCAGCAGGGCGGTCGGTTGGCGGTCATCTTCGGAAAGCGCCAGCGCGCGCTGGAATAGCATGTCGCTGATGACAAACGGCTGGACAGGCAGAACGCGCTTTGCAGCCGCCAGCGCGCTTTCGACAGAGGTGGAGCCGGCCAGAAGCGCCATGCCGCTCAAGCGGTGCTCAAACAAGGCCGGGTACTCGCGTTTCTTTAGTACTGTCTGCCAGAACCATCCAGCCAGTTCCGGGAGATTCACGCGCTGGCGCAGTACCGGGTGGCTGTCTTCCAGGACGGGAATCACCCCAGCGGAGTTCGGGCGTTGGTCGGTCGAATCTTGCAACCAAAAATGTTCGCGCTGCCAGGGGTAATGCGGCAACGGTACCTGCCGTCCGCTGGAGGGGTCCAGCACGGCATCCCAGGCGGGTTCAACCCCCACAGCGTATACGCTGCCGATCGCGGCGTGAAGGCTGAGGGATTCTTCTTCGCCGCGGCGCGTGGAAGCCACGAGCGCCAGCCGGTGTTCCGGATCTATCGCCTGTGCGGTCTGTTCAACTGCGTTGAGCAGAATGGGATGCGGGTTGATCTCGATAAAAATCGCATGACCGCTGGCCAGCAGTCCTTGCGTCGCTTCGGCAAAGCGCACCGGCTGGCGCAGATTGCGCCCCCAATATTCCGCGTCCAGGCGCTCGCCGGGGACCGGCGCGGCCGTGACGGTGGAATAGACCGGCACGCTGGATGCGCGCGGTTGGATGCCGCTGAGCGCGGCCACCAGTTCGGGGCGCAACGCTTCCATTTGCGGGCTGTGCGCGGCCACGTCCACCTTGACCGGGCGGCAGAAGATGTTTTTGGCGTGCAATTCGGCCAGCATGCTTTCCAGCGCTTCCGGGTCGCCCGAGAGCACCGAGGATGCCGGGCTGTTGTTGACCGCCACCGAGAGTCTGTCCGAAACGCCCGCGATGAGCGCCTGGGTCTCGTCGATCGACAAGCCCACCACGGCCATGGCGCCCTTGCCACTCACCCGGCGCATAAGCTGGCTGCGGGTGCAGATAACCCGCGCCGCATCTTCCAGGCTGAGCGCCCCGGCCACGTGCGCGGCGGCCACTTCGCCCATGCTGTGGCCCACAACGGCGTCTGGGGTAATACCCCAACTACGCCATAGTTCGGCCAGCGCCACCTGAAAGGCAAACAGCACCGGCTGCACGACGTTGATCTCTCCCATGCGCGAACTGCTTTCGTCCGCGTTAATCTGTTCCAGTAGTGACCAATCAATGTAGGGGAGGAAAGCCTGCTCGCAGCGTTCCATCATCTGCCGGAAAACCGGCTCGGTTTGCATCAACTGGCGGCCCATGCCCAGCCACTGGCCCCCCTGACCGGGGAAGATAAACACAACCCCAGGCAGGCGGCCGGCGTAGCGTGTGCCGGATGCCAGACCCGGGCGAGCTTCCCCGCGCGCGAACGCTTCCAGCCGCTCCGCCAGTTCAGCGGCGGTTTTCCCGGCGACGGCCAGCCGTTCGGGCAGGTGCTCGCGCCGCAGCGCCGCAGTCCGGCATAACCCGGTCAGCGGGACGTTTTCATCGCGCAGCAGCCGGGCATACTCCAGCGCCAGCGCGTTGAGCGCGCCGCCAGAGCGGGCCGAGATCACCAGCAGGTGGTTCTTTTCCTCTTGTGTTTGCGGTGGCTCATCGACGTGCATTGCCTCCGGGGCTTCTTCCAGCACCACGTGGGCATTGGTGCCCGACCAGCCAAAGGCGCTCACAGCCGCCATGCGCGGGGCTTCTCCCGCAGGCCAGTCGCGTTCATCCGCGGCGATCTGGAGCCGCGTCCCCTCCAGCGAGATGTGCGGATTGAGCTTTTGGAAATGCAGGTTGGCCGGGATGGTGCGGTGCCTCAAGGCCAGCACGGTTTTGATCAACCCACCCACGCCGGCCGCGCCTTCCATATGGCCCACGTTGGTTTTGGCGGATCCCAGCACCAGCGGCAGGCCGTCTGCGCGCGCCTGGCCATAGACCGCGCTCAGCGCTTCGACTTCGATCGGGTCGCCCAGCTTGGTGCCGGTACCGTGAGTTTCCACATACGTGATTTGCTCGGGCGTGGCGCCGGCATTTTCCAGCGCCCGGCGGATAACCGCCTGCTGCGACAGCCCGTTGGGGGCGGTGAGGCCGTTGCTGTGGCCATCCTGATTGATCGCCGATCCGCGAATGACGGCCAGGATCGGGTCACCATCGCGTAGTGCATCTGGCAGGCGTTTGAGCACGACCGCGCCGCAGCCTTCGCTGCGCACGAACCCATCCGCGCGCGAATCAAACGCCTTGCAATGTCCGTCCGGGGCCATCATGCGCATACGCGAGGACACCACAGTGAAATGCGAAGTGACCATCACATTAACGCCGCCGGCCAGGGCCATGTCGCACTCGCCATGACGCAGGCTCTGCGTGGCCAGATGCACCGCCACCAGCGAGGAGGAACAAGCCGTGTCCAGAGCGATGTTTGGGCCTTGCAGATCATACAGGTACGAGATGCGCCCGCTGACCACTGAATGCGACGTGCCGGTGCCGGTGTAGATGTCGATGTCTTCCGGGTCGAAAGTCTGCATCAGGTAGTAATCGTTGCTGTGGCTGTGCAATCCAACGAACACACCCGTGCGGCTACCCGCCAGTTTAGACACCGGCAGCCCGGCATCCTCAAATGCTTCCCAGGCCACCTCCAGCATCAAACGCTGCTGGGGGTCCATGCGGCTGGCCTCGCGCGGTGAAATACCGAAGAAGCTGGCGTCAAACGCGTCCAGGTTGGGCAGAAAGCCGCCCCAGCGTGTCGACACCTTGCCCGGCGCGTCTTCGTCCGCGTCGAACAGTTCGTCGAGATCCCACCGCCCGGCTGGAACTGGCGTAATGCCGTCCACCTTGTTCTTTAATACGTCCCAGTAGGCTTCCGGTGAATCAGCGCCGCCGGGGAAACGGCAGGCCATGCCGATCACAGCCACGGGCACGCGGTTGGATTGTTCCGTCTGTTCGAGGCGCGCGCGCAGATCTTTAATTGCCTGCAAGGCACGTTTTAACTGGAGCGTTTTATCGCTATCGGTGGTCATGGCATTTCACCTTTTCTTGCTTGTTTGGAAACCCGGAACAAACGGAGCGTGCATCCGCCGCTGGTACTGACCGCGCGGTGCTATCCCCCCGTTCCGCTACCATTCTAACAGAATTGGAACCGGGAACAAGTCGTGTGTCCAGCCGGAAAGCTGTGTCAGAGCAGATCATCCAGCGCATCCAATTCATCGTCTAACATGGCCGCGAGGTCATCATCCGACAGGCCTTCCAGGTCGGGGGAGAGGGGCGGCTGGGCTTCGATTTCCACTGAGGCAACGTCCGCCTGAGCCTGATCCAGGGCGATGCCCATTTTCTCGGCCAGGAAGGGCACCAGATCGCTGACGGTGGGGTAATTCCACACCAGCGTGGCCGAAAGGGTCACGTCCAGATTACTTTCCAGCCGGTTGCGGAACTCGATGCCCATCAGCGAATCGAGCCCCAGGCTGCGCAGCGGTTTTTGCACGTCCACCCGCGCGGGTGGCAGCCGCAGCACCGCCGCGGCCTGTGCCTGGATAAAGTTTTCCAGCACGCTGCGCCGCTGGCGTCCCGGTTCGGCGGCCAGGATGCTGGCGCGGATGCTGCTTTCCGCGGCTGAGGCGCTTTTTTCTATCTGCCCGGCCAGGCCGTTGAACAGGCTGGAATGCGCTGAGGCTGGGTGCGCGGACTGCCACTCCGAGGCATTCAGCCCGCTGACGATCACCTGCGCGTGCGGTATTCCCATCAGACGGCCAAACACCTCAAGACCATCTTCAGGTTCTAGCGGGCGCAAACCCGCCAGCCCCTGCAGGCCGCCCTGCTGTCGCGCGGCCGCCAGGCCGATTTGCGCCCACGGACCCCAGTTGATGCTCAGCGCCGGAAGACCTGCGGCTCGTCGCTGCTGCGCCAGCCCGTCCAGGTAGGCATTGGCGGCGGCGTAATTGGCCTGTCCGGGTGACCCAAACGGCGCGCTGATTGAGGAGAACAGGATGAAGAAGTCCAGCGGCAGGCCGTCTGTCAGGCAGTGCAGGTTCCACGCGCCGGCCGCTTTGGGCGCAAACGTGGTGTGGATGCGCGCGGCAGACTGCTGCGCCAGGATTCCATCGTCCAGCACACCCGCGGCGTGGATCACCCCACGCAGCGCTGGCATCCCGGCGCGCATCCGCGTCAGGACGCTCTCTGCCTGTTCCATGTCAGAGAGATCGGCGGCGAAGGATTGGACTTCCACGCCGGAAGCGCGCAGCGCTTCCAGGCTGGCGCGGGCCGCATCCGAGAGGTGCTGCTCGCCGGTGCGTCCCACCAGCGCCAGATGGCGCGCGCCCTGCTGCGCCAGCCAGCCGGCCATGGTCAGCCCCAGCGCGCCAAAGCCGCCGGTAATCAGGTAGCTGGCATCCGGTTTGACCGGCGCGCTGTCTTCGCGCGCGGGCAGAATGTCCACAGCCTGCCCGGCCATCTGCACCACGATCTTGCCGATGTGGGTGGCGCGTGAAATGGCGCGGAAAGCATCGCCAGCCTGCGCGGCGGTGTAAACCTGCAGCGGGAGCGGCTGAATGGCGCCCTGCTCGAGCAGCGCCAGCAGTTCGCCCAGTATTTCGCCCAGGAGTTCGGGGCGCTCGCGCGCCATCCTGTCCAGGTCGATTGCGAAGTAAGACAGGTTCTTCTGAAACGGAAACAGACCGATGCGCGTGTTCTGGTAAATGTCGCGCTTGCCGATCTCGAGGAAGCGCCCGTACGGGGCCAGCACCGACAGCCCCTTGTGGATAGCTTCGCCGGTGAGTGAATTGAGCACCAGATCGACGCCCTCTCCGCCGGTGGCTTCCATGATCTGACCGGCGAAATCCAGCGAGCGCGAGTCCATGATGTGCCGCACGCCCAGGTCGCGCAGGTAGGCGCGTTTTTCTTCGCTGCCAGCGGTGGCGAACACTTCCGCGCCTACATGTTTCGCGAGCTGGATTGCTGCCAGCCCCACGCCGCCAGCCGCCGAGTGCACCAGCACGCGCTCGCCGCGGCGCATTCGCCCCAGGTAGCACAGCGCGTAATAGGTGGTCAGAAACACCACCGGGAAGGTGGCCGCCTGCTCAAAGCTGATTGAGGCCGGTTTGGGCGCCACCAGGCGCGCGTCCGCCAGAACGTGGGTGGAGAAGCTGTTTGGCGCAAAGGCCAGCACTTCCTGCCCGGGGCGCAGATGCTGCACGCCCTTGCCCATGGCGGTGACTACGCCGGCGCATTCCAGGCCCACGCGCGCCGGTTTGGTATTATCCATGCCTGGGTAAAGCCCCAGACCCTTCAATGTATCAATAAAGTTCAGACCGGCAGCGCGCACTTCAATTTCCACCTGGCCGGGGCCTGGGCGCGGGCGCGGCGCAGCGCGCAGCGCCAGAGTGTCCAGCAGCCCCGGTTGGGCGATTTCCAGCCGGAACGGCTGCCCGTCAGCCGGAGCGAGGTGCTCCTTGGCCGTCGCCGGCGCGTCCAGCGTGGCCGACGCGAGTTGCGCCGCGAAGCGCTTGCCGCCGCGCAGCGCCACCGGGTCATGTTGCCCGGCCAGTAGTTCGCGGGTCAGGTCGGGCAGCGCGGTGAGGGAGTCAAGATCCACGCGGGTAACGCGCCAGGCGGGGTACTCGTGCGCGGCCGTGGCGGCAAGCCCCCATAGTGCGGCCAGCGCCGGGGAGGGACTTTCGCCATCCACCACAGCCTGCGCACCCAGCGTGACAACCCACAGTCGCGGTGGTTTGTTCCATTCGCGCGTCGCAAGAGTCTGGATGCAATCCAGCAGCCGCGCGCTCTGCGCTTCGGCTGCGGCCGGCTCGGGCGCGCGGTTGGCCGCCAGGAAGATCACATCGCGCACATCCGCGGGCAGCGGAGAAACCGATTGGAGGCTGCAGGTCGCGCCCAGGGCGCGCAGTTCACCGTCCAGCGCTGCGGCAGTGGCCGTGTCATCGGCGGCGATATACCAGTGACCGGCAGCTGGACCGGGCAGCGGCAGCTCGGCGGCGGGCATCCAGTCCAGCGTGTAGGCCAGCTTTCCGGCCTGGTGCGCGGTATCATGCCAGCGCTGCATTTCCAAACCGTCGACCGCCAGCAGCAAATTCCCCTGTTCGTCCTGCAGGCGGATATCGCCCACCATCCGGTTTGCGCCAGGATCGGAGCGGCGCGTAATGTGCGCCACCAGCGCCGAATTCGCGCGTGGGCGGGCAAACACGGTCAGCGCGCCGATTTTCACAGGCAGGAATGGATCACCCTGGCCGTCCCCCGCGTCGATGGTGCTCATCATCAACTGGAAACACGCATCCAGAACAGAGGGGTGTACGATTAATTCTCCGACCGGCAGGCCTGCCGGGAGTCGCAGCCGCGCCGTGAGCAGGTTTTCGCTGCGCTGGAAGGACGTCACGGCCTGGAAGGCCGGACCGTAGTCCAATCCACGCGCGTGCATGGCGGCCACATGATCGCTACCTGGCTGCTCGGGCGCATCCAGTGCAGTAAAGTTGGCTCCGGTAGCCTGCGCAGGGCGCAGAACACCGCGCGCGTGGTGTGTCCAGTCGCCATTCTGCTGGCTTCGGCTAGCGATCTCAAACGTCCTGTCTGGGTCTATCCGCACCTGCACAATGGAGGTTTCATCTACTCGAAGCGGGAGCGCCTCGCTGATCACCAGTGAGTCGATCGATAAGGGTACCTCGCTGGAGGCGGCTGCTTCCAGCGCCAGTTCGACAAAGGCGGCGGCGGGCAGCAGCACCGCACCGTTGACTTTATGATCGGCCAGGTACGGCAGCATTTCTAGCGACAGGCTGGCTTGCCAGATTTGGACGCCTGGCTGGTCAGGAATTTCAAAATGGGCGTTAAGCAGGCGCGTCGATGGGCGCGCGCCGGAACCGGCCCCCAACTCGGCTTCTTTGGCCCAGTAGCGCTCGCGCTGGAAGGGATAGGTGGGCAGCGCCACGCAACGCCCGCCCGGGTACATCCGCTCCCAACGGATGCTGCCGCCCTCGCAGTACACCCGGCTCAAACCGGCCAGCATCTGGGCGTGCTCGTCCTCACCGCGGCGCATCGAGGCCACGGTCACCAGGTCAGCCTGGCTGTTTTGCTCGATGGCCGCCAGCAGCACCGGGTGCGGGCTGCACTCGATAAAGATGCTGTATCCGTCCTGCACCAACTGTTCAACGGCGGTGGAGAACAGCACCGGCGAGCGAAGGTTACTGCCCCAGTAAGCCGCGTCCAGCGGCGCGGTTGCCAGCGCACCACTGACGGTCGAGTAGACCGGCACGGCTGGAAGCTGCGGCTGGATGCTTTCCAGCGCTTGCACCAGTTCGGGGCGCAGCCCGTCCATGTGCGGGCTGTGCGCGGCCACATCCACCTTTACCGGGCGCACGAACACGCCCTTGGCGTGCAATTGCGCACTCACTTCCTCCAACGCGGCTGGGTCACCGGAGATGACCGAGGCGCGCGGCCCGTTGCTGACCGCGATCGACAGCCGGTCTTCGTACCCGGCCAGCGCAGCCTGCGCCTGTTCCAGCGTCAACTCCACCACGGCCATGCCGCCCTTACCGCTCACGCGCTTCATCAGACGGCTGCGAGTGCAAATCACCCGCGCGGCATCCTCCAGGCTGAGCGCGCCGGAAATATATGCCGCCGCGGCCTCGCCCATGCTGTGGCCCACCACCGCGTCCGGTTCGACGCCCCACGCGCGCCAGGTTTCGGCCAGCGCCACTTCGACCGCGAACAGCACCGGCTGCACCACGTCGATTTCAGCCAACCGCGAATCGGCTTCACTGGTATGCAGTTGCTCCACCAGCGACCAGTCCACGAACGGGCGGATGGCCGCCTCGCAGTGGTCAATCGCTTCGCGGAAGGCCGGTTCGCTGTGGTACAACTGGCGTCCCATGCCCAGCCACTGCCCTCCCTGGCCGGGGAAGACAAACGCGATCTTGCGCGGCGAATTCACTTTCCCGGTGGTGACCGGCGCGAGCGGGTCGTTTTGAGCATAAGCGTTTAAGGCTGCAATCAACGCCGTCTTATCTTTGGCGGGTACGGCCAGACGATATGTCAGATGGCTGCGGCGCTGGCTGGCGGTGTAGAGAATCTCGGATAAGTCATCCTGGGTTTCAGCCAGCATGGCGGCGTAGCGCGCGGCCAGCGCTCGCAGTGCTTCCAGAGATTGGGCAGAAATAGGCAAAATCGTGTTGGAGGCGGCCCTGGTGGCTTGCGCTTCACTGACCGGCGGGGCCTCCTGTAATACCAAATGCGCGTTGGTTCCGGTCACGCCAAACGAGTTGACGCCAGCGATCAAAGGCTGCGCATAGCCAGGCCAGGGTCCATAACTGTTCTGGACGTAAAATGGGATGTTGTCCCAGTCAATGCGCGGGTTCGGTTTGTGGAAATGCAGGCTGGCCGGGATGGCGCGGTGTTTCAGGCACAGCACGGCCTTAATCAACCCCGCCATGCCGGATGCGGCTTCCGCGTGGCCGATGTTGGTCTTCACCGAACCGACCGCGCAAGGCTGGTCGGCCGGGCGGCCTTCGCGCAGTACCTCACTGAGCGCCTGTAGTTCCACCGGGTCGCCGACGGGAGTACCGGTACCGTGGGCTTCGATGTACCCTACCTGGCTGGGGAGAATATTGGCATCCCGGTAAGCATCGCGCAGCATCGTCGTCTGGCCGTCACCACTAGGCGCCACCAGAAGCCCGCTGCCGTGTCCATCGTTGTTGATTGCGCTGCCCAGAATTAAGGCATGGATCGGATCGCCGTCTTGCAGGGCGCGCGTGAGAGGTTTCAGAATCACGACCCCAACGCCTTCGCTACGCACATATCCGTTGGCGCTGGCGTCCGCGAACTTGCACAGAGCATCTGGCGACAGCATTTTCGATTTTGAATAACCAATGCTGATATGCGGCACCAGGATCAGGTTGGTTGCGCCAACCAGTGCCATGTCCGTTTCGCCTTTTCGCAGGCTTTGAATGGCCAAATGAAGCGCCACCAGCGATGAAGAGCAGGCTGTGTCGAGCGTCAGGCTTGGACCCTGCAGATCGAATACGTACGACAATCGGCCGGACGCGGCATAGCGACCGCCGCCGGTGGTGACGTACAGGTCCACATCGTTGGACGACTGGTAAATACGGTCTTCGTACTCGTTCGTCCACATGCCCACAAATACGCTCGTGCGGCTGCCCGCAATCCGCTCCAGCGGCAGCCCGGCGTTTTCAAATGCTTCCCATGAGGTTTCCAACAGCAGGCGCTGCTGTGGATCCATCATCGTGGCTTCACGTGGTGAAATATTAAACAGAGCTGGGTCAAATTGATCCAACCGATCGGAAAGGAAACCGCCTTTACGAGTAATCACCTTTCCAGGCGTGTACGGTACCGGATCAAAGAACAGATTCTGGTCAAAACGATCGGCCGGCGCTTCGCTGATCGCGTCGACGCCATCTTTCAATAATCGCCAGAAGCTATCCAAATCGACGACGCCGCCCGGGTAGCGGCAGCCGATACCGATGATGGCGATAGGTTCATGCTGAGCCGGGTTCTCCGGTACATCCGGTTTGTTCGAATTAGCAGGGGACATGCGTCACCTCCCTATCAAAAGACATGGTCCAGAAGCGTTCCTGCACGCCGGCGGCTCGTACTGCGTAGGCCGCGGCATATTCATGGTCATCAATATCAAATCCCCGCAACGTCCACCGTGCGGCTTCCGCGGGCTCGTCAGAAATGGCCGCCAGGCGGCTGCTGGTACCGCTGCCGAATGTGACGCTGAATTGCTGTAGCGGGTACGATAATCCTTCGCCCAGGGCTTTAATAAAGGCTTCTTTGCGCGACCAGCACAGGAAAAATCCCCGCAGCCGCTGCCCGGCGGGAAGGGCCTGCAACTGCCCGTATTCATGCTCCGAAAATGAATGGCGCGCGATGGAGTCCATATCCTCCAGTGGACGGACATGCTCGATATCCACCCCAACCTCGCCCAGGCCGGTCACCGCCACAAGCGCCAGCTCGTGCGAATGCGCCAGGTTGTAATACAGCCCACCGTGATCGCGCAGCGATGGTTTTCCATGGCGCGAGAAGCGGAACGATATGGACTGCGGGGGCAGGTCGAGATAGCCGCCGAGGATGCAGCGCAGGGCCGCATGCGACACGAGGTAACGCCGCCGGTCGCGCTTAAAATGAAAACGCTGGGCCTGGTCCGCCTCTTCAGACGAGAGCAGGGCTTCGAGCGCGGGCAGGCATCCCTGTTCGAGGTTGAGATCCACGCGCCAGATATCCACGGTTTGCGCGCGCAGGCGAGCCTGGCTTGGCGAAGAAATCCATTCGGCCATGATGGTTATTTCCCGTTCAGGCTGGTGCTCACGGCCTGCAGCAGGGCAGAACGCTGGTTTTGCAGATAGAAGTGGTCCCCCGGAAAGCTGTAGCGCCCGAGCGGGCGGGTGGTGTGCGCCTGCCATCCATCCATTTCCTGCTGGTTGGTGCCGGGGTCTTGCAGCCCGACAAAAGTGGTGATCGGAAAATCGAACGGCGCTTCCGGGGTGTAGCGGTAGGTTTCGATGACCGAAAAATCGGCTTTGAGCATCGGCAGAAACAAAGCCAGCAGTTCAGCATCTTCAAGAATCACCGGCGGGATGCCGTTATAGCGCTGTTGAACAGCCGCGGTAAAGGCTGCGTCTTCCAGCGTGTGGATCGGGGGCAGGCGTTCGGGGATATGTGGCGCGCGCCGCGCGGACACAAACAGGTGCGCCGGCAGCCGCGCTCCCAGCGCGCGCAGCTTGCGGGTAAGCTCAAATGCCACCAGCGCGCCCATGCTGTGGCCGAAAAACGCGTATGGCCTGTCGAGAGTCGGCAGAATATGGCCGGCCAGCGTATCAACCAGTGGTTGGAGCGTTTCGAACAACGGTTCGCGGAAACGGCTCTCCCGTCCGGGGTAGTGCACTGTCACAACTTCTACCGTGTGGGGCAGCGATTCAGGCCAGGCGCGGTATACCACCGGTCCGGCGCCTGCATACGGAAAGCAGAACAGGCGCGTTTCCGCCTCGGCATTTGGCTGTGGGAACACCAGCCAGGGCGATATTGGAGCGGAAGGGTGAAGGGAAGATGCTGGTTGCATTGTTTACGGGTTCTCCCGATGATTAAATTCTGAACGGGCTGGTCGCCCTGTAAAAAGCTAACCGATCGGAGATACTGGATGTGTGACTCAGTCCGTTGGCACGGCTATGAAAATGGTCGTACGTCGTGGAGTTACACTGAACCCAAATAGCCCCGCTGAGAATTGGGTGTTGATCAGTTCCTGACAGATGAACAATTATACGTCATTTTATCCTTTTTATTATCATTTCAACCTTTTATACGCGCGCTCATGGCGCAACGTTTTCAACCGGTTGCCCGGCCTCCAGCCGCGCAAACCAATCCACCAGACGAGTATTGTTCACGCTGTACTCGTAAAAGACTGGGTTCATGGTAATGCAGTGGTAATTACCAGGACCGTAATAACTGTGAAAATTCGTCGTCCCGGCGTTGATTTCTGCCAGGTTCTTTTCCAGTACCGTTTTCATGGTCAGTGATTTGTCAAAAAGCGAGATCAGGCTGCCTTGCACCTCGTCTTCGGTGGTGTCCAGCATGGTAAAGTGCGCGTCCGGGTAGGCGTTGGCCGGGATGATGAACAGGTTGCTCGAACGCAGGAACTCGCTGGAGCGGATCTCGTTGTACTGCGGAAGCCAAGACGGAAACAAGTCGAGGATGCCATAATTGCGGATCAACGATACAGGCCCGTCCAGGTAGCCGCCGCCGGAATCGCCGACCAGCGTGGTCGGGACGTTTTTGTAGTGCTCCAGGATGAATGGCGCGTGAATGTACGAGCCGATCACCCCCGCGCTGCAGCCGATCATAAACAGCGATTCGGGCTGGGTGAAATTTTGGTAGGTCCATTCCAAAACGGTCTGCGCGTTGACAAACCCCATATGGCTAACCTGGAACGCGCCGCCGTCGCCCTGGTACTCGACCACCTGGTTACCCATATAGCCGTCACCGGTGCAGTAGTTGATGAAGACGATGTTGTAATCTTTGAACGGGTTGCTGGGGTTATCCAGCGCGAAAACGCCGCCGTATTTCAGGGCCGGGTTGTCGGCGTCGAATGCCGTATCAATCGAAGCGTCGAACGCGTTGGCGCCATCGCGGCAAGTGGCGGCGTTAAAGCAGCTACCGCCACCTTCAAAGTAGATTAATAATTTCTTGCTGGTGGTTTTGCGCACGAAAAAACTGTACGCGCCGCCGCGCGCGCAGGTCGTCATTCCGCCCGGGTCAATCTGATTCCATCCTGGCGAAAGTGCATCCAGCGCAGGCAGGCCGGAAACATCCATGGTGGGTTGTGGGGCGGGGGCGGTGGAAAGCTGGGGCGGCGTTTGCGACGCGGGCTGTGACCCTTGCGGCGCAGCCGGCTGTGAAGCGTTCGCCGGCGCCGGGTTGGCGGACGCAGTCTGGCCAGGCAGCGGCGTGACAGACGCCGCCGGCGTTTCATTCGGTGAAAACAGGCTGCAGCCTGAAACGGCAAGGATGCATAACAGCCACAGGCATCTACGATACATCGTCTTCACAGATTCTTCCCCCGAAATGACGCATAAGCGCCCGTATTGCTTTTGACTGGTGTTGTTCTTATAATCAAACCAGGGATTAATTGATCTTGGTTGTACCGCACGTTTTGCCCCCAAATCTTACAGAAAAGATTATAGCAGAAGATGTCTGGCATATTTGGTCTCGTCAACCCTCATACCGCTGCAGATATCCGAGCATTCCTCGACGCGTGTGCCGCGCGCATGTCGCATCGCCCCTGGAATACTTCTGATACCTGGATGGCGCCGGACCGGCCGGTTGGAATTGGCCGCATCGGTATCGGCATTTTTAATCAAGAATCCCAGCCGGTTTCCCAGCCTGGTTCCACCTGTAAGCTGTGGTTATGTGGGGAGCTGTATCAAACCCAAGCGTTGCTCCACAAATTAAAACGTGACTCAACCGGTATTCGTTTCACCGATTCCGAATTGATTCTGGCTGCATATGAACAATTTGATCTTGATTTTGCCTGCTATCTGAACGGGGCATTTTTCGCGGTCATTTACGACCCGGCGCGCGAGCGGCTGGTATTGGCCAATGATCGTTTCGGGCTGTACCCGCATTATTATCACACCGGCGCGCACCAACTGGCCTTCGCCCCCGAGGTGAAGGGCGTGCTGTGCGCCCCAGGCGTCGAGCGCAAACAGGATCTCTTGGCTGCCAGCCAGTATATGCGCTTCCAGCAGGTGCTGGGCGAGCGTACCTTCCACGATGGCATTTCCATGTTCCCCTACGGCAGCATCGGCGTTTTCGATCTGCGCTCCGGCAGGCTGGCGCTGCGCCGCTACTGGGAATGGGACCAGGTGCCCGAGCGCCCCAACATCACCTTCGATGAGGCGGTAGAGGAGGCCGGCGATCTGCTACAGCAGGCGGTCGTGCGGCTTTCGGCTGGCGTGCGCCCCGGGGTGTTTTTGAGCGGTGGCCTGGATTCGCGCGCGCTGATCGGTTTTGTGCCGCGCGGAGATCCGCCCCCGGTCACCGCTACCTTTGGCTACCGCACCAGTCGCGACGTGGTGTACGGTAACCAGATCGCAAAAGCGATGAACAGCGAGCACTACTGGTTCGACTTGCCCGACGGCTCCTGGGTTCCCAAATACGTTGACCTGCACCTGCAACTGACCGAAGGCTTCCACGGCTGGATGCACATGCACGGCATCACCATGCTGGAAGACCTGCGCGGCAAGATCGACGCCAACCTCACCGGCTGGGATGGCGGCACGGTGATGGGCCATGTCGACCATATCAATCCGGTCTACAACTACCCGGTGGATGAGTGGGCGGTTGGGTTGCGCACCTACCACCAGTTTATCAATGCCTACACCTGGCCGGGGCTGTCCGACTCGGAAGAGCGGCTGCTGTACACACCCGAATACAGCAAGAAAATGGCTGGCATGGCGCTGGATTCGATGCTGGACGAGTTCTCGCGTTTCTGGAAGTACCGCCAGGTGTACGCCGCCGAGTATTTTTACGTGGTCAACCACTGCTGGCGCTCCACCCAGCAGATGGTTACCACGCTGCGCTCGTCATTCGAGGCGCGCTTCCCGTTCTGGGATTATGATCTGATCGACTTCATGTACTCGCTGCCGCCGCACTTGCGCCGCGACCAGCTCCTGTATCGCACCATCATCACCAGACGGCTGCCAAAACTGGCGCGCATCCCCACCGACAAGCAGGAATACCTGCCCACGGTGAAAAAACTGCCGTACAATTTGCACAAGTCATCCGTGTGGCTGCGCAAGCGGCTGAAGATGTTCCCGCATCACCCCACGCTGTACGCCGATTACGAGAATTACCTGCGCCATGAGTTACGCGGCTGGGCCGAAGAGATCCTCTTCTCGCCGCGCGCCGCCCAGAGGGGGATGTTCAATCTGGACTTTGTCCGTTCCCTGCTCAACCGTCACATCGCCGCTAACGAGGACTGGACCGTCGGGAAAGTGGCTCCGCTGATTACCTACGAAATGGTCATGAGAGAATACTTTGACAAATGATCCCGGCCAGGCTGACCTGGCGACATCGCAACCCAAAACCCCGCGCCGCAATCCCCTGCGCGTGATCGCCCGCAATACGTTTTTTGTCATGGCCGCGCAGATTGTGCTGCGCGTACTGGCATTTCTGTTCAACATTTACGTTGTCAACCGCCTGGGCGACGCCGGCTATGGCCAGTATTCGGTCGTGCTGGCCTGGACCGGGATTTTTGCCTTCATCGGCGACATGGGGATTGCCCAGTACATGAGCCGGGAAATCGCGCGCGACCGCGAAAAGTCCACGGCGCTGTTTTGGGACGTGGCCGCGCTGCGCCTGATCCTGGCGGTGGTCGCCATCGTGGCAACTATCATCGGCGCATACTGGAAGGGCTATAGCGGCGAGTTGATCATCGCCATGGCGATCCTCAGTTCGTCCTATTTTATCCAGGCCTTTCTCACGCCGCTGCAGTCCATTATCGGCGGCAATGAGCGGCTCGACATCCTGGCGGTTCTGGCCGTAATCGGGCAGGTGATTTTCTATGCCCTGGCCACGATCCTGCTGGTAGTCAGCCCCAGGTTCATCTGGGTGGTGATCGCGTCCGTGGCC
Organism: uncultured Anaerolineaceae bacterium; assembly: GCA_937920255.1. GTDB lineage: Bacteria > Chloroflexota > Anaerolineae > Anaerolineales > Anaerolineaceae > CALDSL01. The sequence continues at coordinate 19,297 of CALDSL010000175.1, forward strand.
TATCTTCCGGTGCTGACGGCCATCAGCTCGTGGGTGGTGGCGCGCAACCACATGCACCCGCCAAAGTTCAAGCTCAACCCGTCTTCCTGGTGGCAGTTGCTGCGTTTTGGCATGCCGTTTGCGCTGATCCAGGTTTCGCTCACGTTCGCCTTCCGGTTCGACACCATCGTTCTGGAAAATTATTATTCCGTTGAAACTGTCGGCTGGTATAACGCCGCTTATACGCTTACCCGCAGCCTGCTCATGTTGTCTGCCGCGTTTACCGCTTCGCTCACGCCCACCATGGCGCGCGAATACGTCACCAACCCGGAAACCATCCGGCCGTGGTACTTTCGCACGGTGAAATTCATCATGCTGTTTGGGCTGCCACTCGCGGCGGGCGGCATGGTGCTGTCGGATAAAATCATCCTGCGCCTGTACGGAGAGACATTCACCCCGGCGATTCTGGCCTTTGCCATCCTGATCTGGGATACGCCCCTGCTGATGTATACCTCAATCTGCGGCAACTTTAGCACCGCCATGAAACAGGAGAAAAAATCGGCCTGGGTGTATGGGCTCGAAGGGGTGTTTAACATTATTCTCAATCTGTTGCTGACCCCGCGCTATGGCATCCTTGCTGCTTCGCTCATCACGGTGGCAACCGAGCTACTGGGTACCATCCTGTTCTATAACATCTTCCGGCGCGCGCTGGGGCCGGGCCTGGGCCTATCCTCGATGTTGCGCATGGCGCTTTCGGTGGGGCTGATGTCGGTCGCTGTGTACCTGCTGCGCGATCTGAATGTTTTCATCCTGGTGGGCATCGGGGCGGTGGTGTATATCGCGCTGATCTGGTTCACCCGCACGCTGACCTCCGAGGATACCCAGGTGCTCAACGCCGCCGTGTCCAAAGTGCGCGCGAAAATAAGCCGGCGCGGGGCGCAGGCTTGAGTTTTCTATTCATACCGGAAACGCGCCACGCCAATGGCGAAAAACACCAGCGCGAAACCCATCAGCACGCCGATGTGTGGCAAAATCGCCTGGAGACCCTGCCCGCGCAGCGCCAGGTCGAGGATGCCGTCCATCGCCCAGCGGGTCGGCAGGACCAGCGACGCGTTTTGGATGGCCGGGGGGAACAGCTCAATCGGGTACCAGCAGCCGCCCAGCAGCGCCATGAGCATGCCCGACATGATGGCAACCCCGCTCGCCTGGCCCGGGGTTTTGATAAACGCGCCCATGGCGGTGCCAATCCCGGCCGCGGCCAGCGCAGTGGCCGCTAGCAGCACCGCCAGCGCGCCGGGCGAATTACCCCAGTGGATGTTCATGACCCAAACGCCAAATCCCACCAGCAGGGCCATCTGCACCATGGCCATCAGCACATTCCCCAGAATGGTCGAAAACAGGTACAGCCCCTTGCGGGTAGGGGTGACCAGCATTCGCCGCAGCGTGCCGATCTGGCGCTCGTACACAAATGATCCGGAAATGCCAAGCAGCGGGATGATCACCCAGGTGATCATCTGCCCGGCGGACGAATTGGTCTGTGGGTCGTAGTCGATCTGGTCGGGGGTACTGGCTTCGACCGTGGTCATGCGTCTGGGGGCCGCGTCCCATTCCTGCTGCGCGGCTTGCAGCGCGGCGTCGTAATAAGCCGCGCGTTGTGCCTCCGATTCAAATGGGCGGATACGTTCTGCCTCTTCCACGCTGCTGGCGGCGATGCGCAGCGCGCTGCTCACTTTCCAGATGGCGGTATTGACCGTTTGTTCAACCATCACTCCGTTCAAGTTGTTGGGCAACAGGCGCAGGTCCAGCGCCACGCCGCCGTTCAGCGCGGCCTCGCTGGTCAGCTCCGCTGGGATGATGAGATAGGCTGGGGCCTGGCGGTCTTCAAATTCTTCCTCGGCTTCCGCCTGTGGCAGGACGTCCGCCGTAATGCTGTTTGTCTCCTCGATGGCGGCAATCAGCTGCGCCGACAGGGGGGACTGCGCGTGGTCGGTGACCACCAGGCGCACTCTGGAGTCGACCGGCGCGCCGGTCCCACCGGCCAGGATGACCGAGAATACGACTGGAAGGATCAGAAAGAACAACCACTCCGATGGGCTGCTAAAACGAAGGATGACGTCTTTCCAGATGATGGCGATCAGTTTTTTCATGGCAGCCCTCCTACCGTCGCAATCCGCCGCGGCGCAGGAACAGAAAAACCGTCAGCGCGAACAGGATCACGCCCATCGCCAGCAGGCCGGCCACCGGCACGGCGATCCCGGCAAATCCATCACCCTCGGCCAGGTTGGTGAAGCCTTGCAGCGCCCAATAATTGGGTGTGATAATCCCAAACCAGCGGAACCAACCCGGCATGGCCTGCACGTCATAAAAGCTGCCGCCCAGAATGCCAAACGCCAGCATCATCGCCGAACCAATGTTGGCCACCTGGCTGGGTGTTTTCGCCATTACGGTGAGCAGCAGGCCCCACCCCAGCGCGCCAAAAACAGCCGCCAGAACCAGCACAATCACCGCCGGCCAGTTACCCCAGCTAATCTGGAAGAGCAGCGCCGTTCCGCCGATCAAAATCAACATTTGGGCCATGCCGCTGAAGAAGATCCCCACGGCCTTGCCCGCCAGCGCCTGCGCCATGGTCACCGGCGCGACCAGCAGACGCGGCAGCGTGCCTTCGGTTTGCTCGGCCAGGATCGAGCGCCCGCCGTTGGCCACTGTGTACATGAGGAACATCAGCGCCATGCCGGGCGCCATGTACGCCAGAACGTCAAACGGCGGGTCTACACTCTCGTCGGCGCGCCCTTGCAAGGTGATGAGCGCTTCCTGGCTTCCATCCTGCGCCGAGCGCTGGCCGATCTCGTTCCCCAGGCGGGCGGCATCTGCGGTCTGAATGTAGCCGTTCTGGATCAACTGGGTGATGGTCACAATCCCGTTCACCCGTCCAAGTTCCACCTGGTTGAGAAAGCCTTCGACGATGGCTCGAATCACGCTGGAGCTGGTGGGGCGTTCCGGGTTGGTGTACACCTCAATCTCCACCACCGGCGCCTCTTCGATGGCAAAAACGCTATCGGTAAACCCGGCCGGGATGATCACCGCCGCCGCGCTTTCATTCGCGTTCACCGCGCCGCGCGCCGCGCCGGCATCAGTCTGGAGCGTGGGGTCAACCAGCTCGTCCAGGTCAGCGGATTGGAACACCTCGACCAGGGCGTCGCCCAACTGGCCGCCATCCTGGTTGACGATGATCACAGGGATACTACTGATCACGCTGCTCGACGTTCCGGAGAATCGCCCGGACACCAGCCCAAGCCCCAGCGTCAGCAAAAACGGCGCGGCCAGCATGAGGATCAGCGAAGCGCGGTCGCGGAACACCAGCCGCACGTCTTTCCATCCAATCAGAAGGATCTTTTTCATGGCGGCGCTCTTTCAGTCGCGCAAGGCGCGGCCGGTGAGATGCAGGAATACCGCCTCCAGGTTGGGCTCCTGGATGGCGACCGAGTGAATTTTGACGTTCAGCGCGTTGGCCTGGACAATGACCGGAGCAAGGATTTCTTCGGCTTCCGGCGCGATGATGGTCAGCGTGCTGCCGCTGGTGTCGGATTCCACCACGCCCGGGATGGATTTTGCCGCTTCGCATAACTGGCGCACATTCTCGCCTTCGCCCACCTCCAGCACCAGAGCGTCGTTCTCGCCCACCTGGCGCGTCAGCTCATTCTGCGTGCCCAGGGCGATCAACTCGCCGTGGTCGATGATCCCCACCCGGTCGGAAAGCTCCTGTGCTTCTTCCATGTAATGGGTGGTGTACAGCACTGTCATTCCCTGGCGGTTGAGTGCTTTGACCGAGTCGAGGATGGCGCGGCGCGACTGCGGGTCGATGCCTACCGTCGGCTCGTCCATGAACAGCAGCCTGGGGCGGTGCAGTAACCCCACGCCGATATTGACGCGGCGCTTCATGCCGCCCGAGAAAGTTCTCACCCGGTCTTTGGCGCGATCGGCCAGTTCGATCTCCTGCAACACCTGCTGGACGCGATCGGTGAGCGTCTTGCCGCTCAGGTTGTACATCTGCCCCCAGAAGATGAGATTTTCATGGGCGGTGAGGTCGTCATACAAAGCGATTTCCTGCGGCACCACGCCGATCAGGTTGCGTACCTTCATCGGTTCGCTCACCACCGAATGCCCGCCGACGCGCACGTCGCCGGATGTGGGAGCGAGCAGAGTGGACAGCACCGAAATGGTGGTGGTTTTGCCTGCGCCGTTGGGGCCGAGCAGGCTGAAGATCTCGCCCTCTTCAATGTTAAAGGAAACGCCCTTGACCGCGGCAGTAGAACCGTAATTCTTTACCAGATTGCGGACTTCCAGAATTGGCGCCATATGTTCTCTCCATCGCAGCAAAAAACCGGATAACACAATTATATACCTGGAATGTACACATTACTATGGTTTATTAAAAACCCATGCGCCATCTAGGGGTGAAGCATCCGGTCGAATCAAGGCAGCGGAAAAGGGTTTGTTATTCCGGATGCTTCACCCAAACCGCTTCTTGATAGAGCGTGTATCTTATCGACAGCGCCCGGGTGAAGCATTCGGAGATCATCGTACCTCGGGAAGGATTTGGCCTGACCGAATGCTTCACCCCTACATTTGTTTCTTGCGAAAGGATCATATTGCCGCGGCACCGAAAGCCCCGCAATGGGCGCGTTACATCAACGGCAGTTATGATTGTTATCGCACACCGGCTCGGGGATGGGGCATTGTAGTTCGGCGTACGGGTCGCGGGTGTACACGCGCGGCTCGCCCGGGGCGAAGATAATCAGCGTGTGCACCTGGGTTTCGCGTTTTGTTTCGCAGCCGATGACCATGGCTGTCGCGCCGCTGGCCAGGTCGGGGATATCCGGCAGGGGCAAAATGGCGTTGGTTTTATACGTGTTGGAGAGCAGCTCGAACACCAGGCGCGGATAGGCCCGCACCCGGTAGGGTGAATCGCTGGTTGGCTCGCCGCGGTCGTGGAAATAATAGCGTGGGTACAGTAGCCGCCCATAGCGCACGATGGCGCCTTCGCTTTGCGCGAACTGCTCGATCTCGGCGGCCGAGGCAGGCAGCAGCGCTTCCACCCCGGGCTGGGCCAGCACCTGCGCCGCGGTTCGCACTGGGCGCCGCGGCACGGCCAGTTCCGCCAGCGCCGGCGAAGCGCCGATCAGCACTACCAGCACCATCCCCGCCGCCAGCAGACGGCCGGCGGCCGGCGTCGTCGGGGCGCGCTTTGGCGCGCGCCCGGCTGGCCAGCGGAAAGCAGCCAGCAGCCACGAACCGATTTCCGCCACGCCCAGGGCGAAATACACCAGCATCACCCAATCGCTGCCCACCTGGTAGCGCCCGCCCGAGGAGCGCGCGACGCCGTTGGACAGGCACAGCGAGAAGAAGAGTGCCAGCGGCGCCAACCCGGCCCATCCGAGCTTGCGCCATGCCAGCGCCGCGCCCAGGCAAATGACCGCCAGATTGAGCACCAGCATCACCAGCGTGCCGGCTGGGGGCGAGAGCATCCCAGTGTCGGTGTAGGGGTAGTGCTGCAACGCAGTTGTCAGAAAGGTGAGGTCGGGATGGGCAGGCAGAACAAACAGCGCGCTGAGGGCGGTGTGCAGGCTATGCTGCGCGACAATCCGTGCGCGGGTGGCCAGCGTTGATGGAGAGCCTGTGCGCTGCGCAGGCGTGCTGGTCGGCGCGGGTGGGATGGTAACGGTCGTCGAATTGCCCGGCAGCGGCTCGTATGCTGGCCGGGACGCCGGATCCGGCGCAGGGGGCAGCCCGCGTTCAAACCGGCGGTAGATCACGTTTTCCAGCTTGGGCATGAAAAACAAGGTGACGTTGTTGCGGATGGTGGTGCGCGCCATCCACGGGGCGGCGCATAACAAAAATCCGATCACCATCACCACACTCCCGGCAAATGCCCTGCGCGGGGTTTTCACATGCGTCAGAAACCAGAACACCAGGCAGCCCAGGAACGCGAACAGTGGGTTGGCGCGCACCATGGCGGCCACGGCCAGCAGGCCGCCACTTATCGCCAGGTAAGGCCAGTATGGGCGGCGGGCGTAGGCCAACATGAAGGCCAGCAGCGCCAGCGCCATCATCAGCATGGCCGGGAATTCGGTCATCATCCAGCGCACGTGCGAGACGCTCTGCGTGCGCGTGGCCTGGATCACGTTCACTTCCTGCGCCACCAATAGCGCCGCGGCCAGCAGGCCGGCCGGGCGGCTGTGCAGATGACGACCGAGCCCATACAGTACGGCCGGCGCGGCGGCCAGCACGCTCACCTGTAGGCCGATCACCGCGTCATAGCGCTGGCCGGCGATGGCATACAGCAGCGCCAGAAACGCCAGGTACACCGGCCGGTCGGTGAAGCTGTTGCTGTTCAGTCCCTCGCCCAGCAGCAGGTACTGCGCCCCGTTGCTGAATTGAGCTGCGTCGGAGAACGGGTGGTACTGGTAATCCGGCGGGTAGGGGCCGGGGGCGAAAAACCCGGCCGGCAGCGGCGCCAGATTCCAGATCAGCGCTGCGGCGGCCCACAACAGCACGACCAGCGCGGTGTCGCGCCAGTGCCATGTTGGAGAGATCCTCGCGGCCAGGCGCGGCCCGAATGCCAGCGCCAGGCCGAACAGCCCTAGCAGCAGCGCCAGCAGTTGCAGCGAGCTCACCGGCACGCTGGGGTTGTTCCACCCCTGCGTGTCCGGCCGGACACCAAAACCGGTGATGAACGCCAGTGCCACTACCGCCAGCGCGGCGAGCAGCAGCGCGGCAGCGATGCGTAGCGTGCGGGCTTGCGCGCGGATGGTCTGCGCGAACTTGGACGGCTGCCAGCCAAATCGCCAGCCCGCCAGGGTCAGCGCGGCCACGCCGCTCACCGCCGCGGCATACACCAACAGCGGGCGGGCGCGCACCAGTGATGATGCGTAAACGCCCGCCTGGCTGGCAGGCAGCAGGCTGAGGAACACAGCCGGGAGGAACACCGCCACGCAGAGCGGCGCCAGCCACGCTTTCCAGCGGTCGATCATGGCCGCCGGGGCGCGCGTTCCGCGCCACAGAACCGCAGCCAGCAGCAGCGAGAGCGCCAGCGCGGCCAGCAGCATGGCCAGCATGCCCAGCCGCACCGGCGACAGCCCCAGCGGCATGCCGGCGTAGGTTTCGGACGGGATCGACAGCAGCCACGCCGCCGAGATCAGCGCGACCAGCGCGCTGAAGCCCCAGAAGCCGGCCATCTTGCGCAGGAGGTTCATGATTGGGGGGAAAGAAGCCGGCGGGTCACGCGCGCCGAGTCGAGCACAAAGAACGCGGCGGCGTAGGCCGCCAGGCAGGCGGCAAAGATCAGGTTGGCGGGCAGGGCCGGCAGTTCCAGCGCCACAAACGCCACGCAGTCGATGAACAGCGCAGTCATCACCATTACCATCACGGCATGGGTGGGTTCCATCCCCAGCGCCACCAGCCGGTGGTAAGTATGGTCGCAGCCGGATTGGTAGAACGGCTTGCCGCGCCGCAGACGCGAGAAGAACACCAGCGTCGTGTCAAAAATCGGCACCGACGCCAGCAGGATCGGCAGGAACCAGGATGAAAGCTGCAATTTGGCCTGCGGGTTGTAGAGGATGGCAATGGAAGCGATGAGGAACCCGAACGTCTGCGCGCCGGAATCGCCCAGAAATACGCGCGAAGGCTTGGTGTTAAGGAACAGGATCACCACGCACACGCCCACCAGCAGCGCGCCGAACAGCGCCAGTTCCGGTTGGTTAGAGGTCAGCCCGCCGAGGATGAAAAAGCCAAACCCCAGCCCGCTGACGCCCACGCACAGCCCGTCCATGCTGTCGATCAGATTAAACGCGTTGGTGACGCCGATGACCCACAGCGCGGTCAGCGCCAGGTCGACGGCCTGGTACGGCCAGGTTGTCCCGCTGAACGCAAACGAGGGATTTTCAAAAATGCGGATGTAGTTGCCGCTGAAAACCAGCACCCCCAGCGCGATGATCTGGCCGGCCAGCTTGGGCATCGGGCGCATGATCTTGAGGTCGTCGGTCAGCCCGAAGATGAAGATTACCACCGCGCCGAGCAGCGTGCCCAGGAATGAGCGCGTCTGGTACAGCCCGAAGGCCGGCACCAGCACCAGCAGCGAGAGCATCAGGATGATCCCGCCCGCCAGCGGGGTGGGGGCGCTGTGCTTTTTGTGCGGTGCGGCCCCGGGCATATCGATCAGGTTGGCGCGCCTGGCAATGCGAATCCCCAGCC
>CALDSL010000176.1 GCA_937920255.1 uncultured Anaerolineaceae bacterium
CTGCCCCACTGGTTGATCAGCACCGGCAGATCGCGCCAGGATTTGATCCACTTGGAATACATATACCCGATCACCGTTTCCGAGGTCGGGCGCACCACCAGCGGTTCTTCCAGCTTTTCGCCGCCGCCGTGGGTCACCACCGCCAGTTCCGGCGAGAAACCTTTGACGTGGCTTTTTTCTTTCTCCATAAATGACATGGGAATCAGCAGCGGAAAGGCGGCGTTGACATGCCCGGTTTCCTTAAAGCGCTTGTCCAGCGCGGCTTGCATGTTTTCCCACAGCGACCAGCCGTAGGGGCGCACCACCATGCATCCGCGCACCGGGGCGTAATCGGCCATTTCGGAGCGCAGGATGACCTGGTTGTACCATTCGGAATAATTCTCGGAGCGGGTTGGGAGTTTTTCGTCTGCCATAATCGTTTCTTCCAGCAAAATGAGATGATACCGGAAACCGGTTCAAAAACTACTGCTTCCGCTCCTGGAGGTTCTCCAGGTAGCGGCGCAGGTATTGATACGCTTCGTCCACTGTCGCGGCGTAGGTCAGGCGGGTGTGGTCCTGTTCGGGGATAAAGGTACCCTGGCTTTCCAGAAAGGCCTGGGCGATGGTCTTCCAGCCCGCTCCCACCAGGATCAGCGGCTGCGGGGGGAAGGATTCGATTGCCAGATGGTTCCAGTATACGGCGATCTCGGCCAGCGTACCGATCCCGCCGGGCAGGGCCACCGCGGCATGACAGTTAAACACCAGGGTGTGGATGCGCTCGCTCAGGGTTGGGACGCGGATTTGCTCGGTGATGTATGGGTTCGGACCAATCTGCCGCCAGCGCTCAATATCCTCACAGGTTACGCCGATGACCTGGCCGCCGGCTTCATACGCGCCGCGCGAGGCGGCTTCCATCGTGCCAATATAGCCGCCGGTGAGGATGGTATGCCCGTCTTTGCCGAGCAGTTGGCCAAGCCGGTAAGCTTCCTCGTAGGTGGGCTGGCCGGGCTTGGGTTGTGAACCGCCAAAAATCGTCACGCGCATGCTGCACCTAATCCCACGTCAGGCCTGCGGTTGGGGGGAATCCCAACTGCGGCCGTAGTTTTCCTGTAACTTGGCGTAGATGGCCTGCTCCAGGTCGATCTCGTGGATCGAAGCCAGTTGGAGCAGATACAGCGCCACATCTGCCAGTTCTCCCGCCAGGGCTTCGCGGTCTGGGCTGTCTTCTGACCATTGAAAATGCTCCAGTACCTCCGCCGCCTCGAGGTTGAGCGAGATGGCCAGGTTGCGCGCGGTCTGCTGGCGCGGGCTGCCGGGTTCGTACCAGCCTTTGGATGCCACAAATCGGTGCATGGCTTGGGTCAGTTCTTTCAGGTCAGACATAGTTTTGATTATACAGGCATCTTCCACATTTTTGCGCCAGGGGCCAAATTGCTGCCCCCTTCTTGCGAAAATAACACCCCTCTCCAGTTGCCAGGAGAGGGGTGTTGTGTTTCCTGCTTGGGCGAATTATTCGCCTTCCTTCTTTTCCTTCTGCCGGGCAGCCACAATTTCCGCGGTAATGTGCGGCGGGACCACCTCGTAATGATCCAGTTCCATGGTGAAGATGCCACGGCCGCCGGTCATGGAGCGCAGTTGGGTGGTGTAGCGCTGCATTTCAGACAGAGGCACATGCGCGCTCACCGTGGAATGCCCGCGTTCCGTGTCCATGCCCTGGATACGCGCGCGGCGGGTGTTCAGGTCGCCCATCACGTCGCCCATGTTTTCTTCGGGCACGGTGATGCGAACCATCATGATCGGCTCGTACAGCACGGGGCCGGCATCGTGGAACGCCAGCTTGAAGGCTTCGCGGCCCGCGATTTCAAACGCGATCGGTTTCGAGTCGACGGCGTGTTCCTTGCCATCATACACCGAGACCTTGACGCCCGACACGGGGAAGCCGGCCAGCACGCCTTCCTTCATCACGCTCTGGATACCCTTCTGGATCGAAGTGGAGTAGCTTTGCGAGATCGCGCCGCCAAACACATCCCAGGCGAATTCAAAATCTTTTTCGGCCACGGGTTCCACGCGCAGGTGAACCTCACCGAACTGGCCAGCGCCGCCGGTCTGCTTCTTGTGGCGATACATGGCGTCGCCCTTCTTGGTGATGGTTTCGCGGTAGGGAACCTTGGGCTCCTCGGTGAGCAGACCCACCTGGAACTTGGCTTCGGCGCGGCGGATGGCCACATCGATGTGCTGGTCGCCCATGCCCTGCAAGATCGTCTGGGCAGTGGCGGGCTCGTTGAACCAGGTAAGGGTCATGTCTTCTTCGGCCAGGCGGGTGAGCACCGGGCTGATCTTGGTGGAGTCAGCCTGGGTGCGCGGGTGGATGGCCACGCGGAACAGCGCGTTGGGGTAGGCAGGTACCGGCAGGGTGAGCGGGTGGGTGCGGTCGCACAGGGTGTTGCTGGTGGCGGTTTCCGAAAGCTTGGGAACCAGGCCGATATCGCCGCAATGGATCACTTTCGCCGTGATCAATTCTTTGCCGCGCGGGATGCTGACCGTGCCAAAGCGCTCTTCAAGGCCTTTGTTCTGGTTCCACACGCGGCTGTCGGAGTGGACCGTGCCGGAATAGACGCGGAAGTAGGTCATTTTGCCCACGAAGGGGTCGGCGGTGGTCTTCCAGACGTACGCAGCCAGCGGGCCGGTATCCGAGGGAGCAAGCTCTTCGGCGCCGTTCTTGCCTTCGGCGGTCACCGCGCCGGCCTCTACTGGCGAGGGCAGCAAGTCGATGATGGCGTCCATCAGGCAGGACAGGCCAATTTGCTGCTGGCCGGAAGTCACCAGAACGGGGATGAAATTGCCGGCGCGCACGATTTTTGCCAGGCCGCGGGCGACTTCTTCGTTGGAAAGTTCACCGGTTTCGAGATATTTTTCAAGCAGCTCATCTTCGCCTTCGGCGGCGGCTTCCACCAGCGCCATGCGCGCGGTTTCAACCGCTTCGCTGTACTCAGCGGGAATTTCGACGCCGGGCGTCTTGCCGTCGCCCTTGTATGCCTTCATCGAAAGCAGGTCGATCACGCCCTGGAATGCGGCTTTTTCGCCCCACGGGAGCTGGATGGGGATCAGGCGGGTTTCGGAGAATTCCTGCACCGAAGCAAGCGCCTTCTGGAAGTTGGCGTTCTCGCGTTCCATCTTGTTGATCACAACCATGCGCGGAA
>CALDSL010000177.1 GCA_937920255.1 uncultured Anaerolineaceae bacterium
GCGGGGAGAGGGATAAGAGCCTTGGTTCGATGTATGTATACGATGCATATAATGAAGCATCCCCCAATCTGCACCTTACAGAATTTTAAGATTAAATCTTCTCATTTTCTCTTGTATCCCTCAAACAATTGTGCTAGAATGAAAACGTAGTAGATATACGGCACAAATAAACACAAACCCCCATATATGGGGGTTGTGTTGTTCAATTGCATAAATTTTATTGGAGACAAGCATGCGCTGCCCGTACTGCCAGCATCCCGATTCGAAAGTGCTTGACACCACCCACGACAGTCGTGGGGGCGTGCGCCGCCGGCGCGTGTGCGAGAAATGCCACCAGCGTTTCAGCACCACCGAGCGCCCCATCCTTGCCACCCCGCTGATCATCAAGAGCGACGGCACACGCGAAGAGTTTGACCGCGAGAAACTGGTGCGCGGTATTCGCATTTCGTGCGCCAAGCGCCCGGTGACCGCCGCCGATATCGAGCAGCTCGTCACCGAAATCGAAAACTCGCTGCAGCGCATGGGCCGCGCCGAGATTTCCTCGCGCGTGGTCGGAGATATGGTCATCGCCGGCCTCAAGGAACTGGACCACATTGCCTATATCCGCTACGCGATCGTCTACCTGCATCTTGGCGACCTTCATTCCATCCGGGATGAGATCGACCGTCTTTTAGAAGGTTGAGGAGCCTATTATGAAGTTGAAATCTGATGCAAACCGCGAGATGACCCCCACCCCACCCATGCCCGCCGGCCTGAATTCGGTGCAGCTTACGCCGAACGCCCGCCAGGTGCTCGAGCGGCGCTACGTGCGCCGCGGCGACGATGGCAAACCGGCCGAGAGCGTGGAGGAGATGTTCTGGCGCGTGGCCTACAACGTGGCCTGCGTGGAACAGTCCTGGGGCAAAGACGTGATGGCGCGCGCCACCGAGTATTACCAGTTATTGACAACTAAGCGTTTCTTCCCGAACTCTCCCACCTTTACCGGCGCAGGCACCCCGCTGGGGCAGCTGGCCGCCTGCTTCGTGCTGCCCATCAGCGACGACATGGGCCGCGAAGCCACCGGTATTTTCCAGACCCTGCGCGACGCCGCGCTGATCCAGCAGACCGGCGGCGGCAACGGGTTCTCGTTCTCGCGCCTGCGCCCCAAAGGCTCGCTGGTCAAGTCCTCCGCCGGGCAGGCCACCGGGCCGGTGGGTTTCCTGCGCGTGTATGACCACGCCTTCGGCGAGGTGGCCCAGGGCGGATCGCGCCGCGGGGCCAACATGGCCGTGCTGCGCGTGGATCACCCCGACGTGGCCGAGTTTGTGACCTGCAAGACCGACGAGAACGCCATCACCAATTTCAATATCTCGGTGGGCATCACCGACCCGTTCATGCGCGCCGTGGAAGCCGACGCCGATTGGGATCTGCGCTTCCCGGACGTGCACTCGCCCGAGTACCGCAAGTTCCACGGCACGCTGGACGAGGCCGACGCGCAGGGCGTGCCGATGCGCGTGTTTGAGACCGTGCGCGCGCGCGACCTGTTCAACGCCATCGTCGACCAGGCGCACCACAACGGCGAGCCGGGCGTGCTGTTCCTCGACGCGGCCAACCGCGAGAACCCCGTGCCGCACCTGTACCAGCTCGAGGCAACAAACCCGTGCGTTACCGGGGATACGCTGATCTACACCGAGGATGGTTTAATACGCGCCGACGTGCTGGCGGCACAGGCGCGTCCGCTGCGCGTGGTGGCAGATGGCCGCATGAGCGAGGAAGCGTTGCTGCCCGCGTCTGCCGTATTTGAGACCGGCACAAAACCGGTGGTGCGTTTGATGACCCGCGAAGGCTACGAACTGCGGCTGACCGCTGATCATCGCGTGATGACCAGCGCCGGGTGGAAAGCCGCCGGCGAATTACAGCCGGGCGACCGCCTGCACCTGCTCAACCGCAAGGGCGGCTTTGGCAAGCAGGGCACGCTGGAAGAAGGCCGCGTGCTGGGCTGGCTGGTAGGGGATGGAACGGTCAACGCCATCCGCGCCGTGCTTTCGTTCTTTGGCGATGAAAAGCGTGAGCTTGCCCCCGACTTTGCCAGGATGGTCACCCACCTGGTGGATCAACAACCCACCACGCGCCGCAGATATCTGGTCGGGACTGTGGAGATCCCCGCGCGTGATGAAGCGCGGGTGATGTCGCAGCGTCTGCGCGGCTTTGCCGAGCAACACGGATTGGTCGACGACAAATTCATTGTTCCCGTGGCGGTGCTGCAAGGTAGTGAAGAGATGCAGCGTGGTTTCCTGCAGGCGCTGTTTACTGCTGATGGGCAGGTGAACGATGGTGGTGTAAAGGGTTGCTCGGTACGGCTCAGTTCCAGCCATCTACCGCTGCTCAAGGACGTACAGCGTCTGCTGCTCAACTTTGGGATCGCCAGCCATATTTACGAGAACCGCCGCACCGCCGGCTACCGCCCCATGCCCGATGGCCACGGCGGCGTACGCGAATATTACCACCAGGCACAGCACGACCTGGCCATCAGCAAGACGAACCTGCTGCGTTTTGAAAGCCAGATCAGTTTCCTTACCCAGGCCAAACAGGGCAAGCTGGGGCAGTACCTGGCAGCGAAAACACGCGGCCCGTACCGCGAGACCTTTACGGCTACGGTGCTGGCGATCGAGCCGGATGGCGTTGAACGCGTCTTTGACCTGCACCAGCCGGAAACCCATGCCTTCGTTGCTAATGGGTTGGTGGTGCACAACTGCGGAGAGCAATTTTTAGGCCCGTACGAGAACTGCTGCCTGGGCTCGGTCAACCTGGCCGAGCACCTGGCTCCCAACGGCGGCGTGGACTGGGAAAAACTGCGCCAGTCGGTGGTGCTTTCGACGCTGT
>CALDSL010000178.1 GCA_937920255.1 uncultured Anaerolineaceae bacterium
GCGTCCGCCACCGTCCAGGCCGATTCCCCTTCCTGCACCACGTGGATGATCGAGCCGTCCGGCTGGGGAGTGTTGGTCACCTGCTGGTACAGCGCGTTCACCGGTGCTGCCCGCGCGGAAAACAGCAGCGCGGCTGCCAGGAACAAACCACCAAGAGAAAGAAAAAATATACGGCGCATCGGTATTCGCATTATACCCGATGCGCCGCAAGTTCTCCAGAGAGAGGCCAATTAGGTGATGCGTTCCCCAGGCTTGCGCCCCATGGCTTCGGCTGCCACCAGAAAATCGGCGGCGGCAATCATGCCCAAAATTTTGCCGTCGTCATCCACAACCGGCAGGTGATGGATATTGTTCTGGCGCATATAGCGCGAGCATTCCTTGAGATCCAGGTCTCGATGCACGGTGATAAGCGGAGAACTCATGATTTCGCGCACCTTTACATCCGAGGGGTTGCGCTCCTGCGCCACAATTTTGTCGCACACGTCGATCGAAGTAACAATGCCGTACTGCGGGTTGGTTTCGGTTACATTGACGATCAGACTGTTGATATACCGGCGCCGCATTAATGCCAGCGCTTCCATCACGGTAGCATCGGGATCAACGTAAACAACCAGATCCATCATCCAGTCTTTCACTTGATATCGCTGATGCATAACAACCTTCTCCTATTCTGGGTAATTGCGTTCTTTGGCCTCACACTTCAACGCAGTGTATGTCTAGTATAGCAAAACTGATCAAAAAGACAACCGCGGGTCGTCGACCCGTTATCGTTATCTACCACACCTTGATGCGGTTCTTGTACCGGTCAATGAAGCGCTTGTTGTACTCGTACGACCCGTCCAGGTTGCCGCTCATCCCCACCGGCGGCTCAACGCCCATATCCAGCAGATTTTGCACCGCGTGGGTGACGATCATGTTGAGGATGAACAGCGTGGCCACGCTGGACCCCGCCCCCACCGGCTGTTCCAGCCCGTCCAACCTCAGCAGGCAGTCGCCTTTGGGGCACAGGTTATCCACCACCACGTCGCAGAACTCGTACATCTTGCGGCCGCTGGAGTGGCGCGAGGTGGTGCCCTGCGAATGCGCCAGCGAGGTGACCCCGATCACCGGCACGCCGTGCTCTTTGGCCAGCATCGCCATCTCAATCGGCGCGGCGTTGCGCCCCGAGTTGGAAATCACAATCAGCGCGTCGCGCGGGGTGATCTCGTAATAATCCCAGATCACTTTGGCGATGCCTTCCACGCGTTCCATGTACTCGCTTTGCGCCACCTTCTCATGCCCGGTCAGGCTGCGTTCCAAAATCGCGTCCACGGCGATCAATCCGCCGGCGCGGTAGGTCAGGTCTTCGGCAGTCACATGCGAATGCCCGGTGCCAAAGGTGTACAGCAGGCCGTCGCCCGCAACAGCTTTGGCTACAATTTCGGCGGCTTTTTCAATTGCTTCCACCTGGGTTTCCAAAATCTGGTCAAGCACGCCGTTGATGGCGTTCATATACGTAAGCGCACTGTTTGTCATCGTGTTTTCTCCTGTTTTCTGTTCCATGCTCGCGCTACCAGATCTTCACCCGGCCCTTGTAGCGGTCGCGCAGAGGGATGTTGACCAGATCGGCGCCGTCCAGGTTGCCGCTCATAAACACCGGGGGCTGGATGCCGCGATCCAGCAGGGTCTGGATCGTCTGCACGATGACGGTATGCAGGATAAACAGCCCGGCGATGCCCGAACCCGCGCCCACCGGCATGGGCAGGCCTTCCATGCGGATCATGGCGTCGCCTTTAATGCAGTGGTTGTCGATGACCACGCTGGCCAGTTCGTACAGTTTTTTGCCGGAGGAATGGCGTGAGGTGGTGCCCTGCGAATGCGCCAGCGAGGTAATCGCAATCACCGGCATGCCGCGCTGGCAGGCCTCCATGGCCATCTCAACCGGGGCGGCGTTGCGGCCCGAGTTGGAGATGATCACCATCGCGTCGCGGCTGGTGGGTCGGTAATCGTCCATGATGACTTTGGCCACGCCTTCCACCCGTTCCATAAACTCGCTCTGCCGTACCTTTTCGTGCCCGGTCAGCGCCGCCTCGAGGATGGCGTCCACCGGAACCAGCCCGCCGGCGCGGTAGGCCACGTCTTCGGCGACCACGTGCGAGTGGCCGGTGCCGAAGGTGTACACAATGCCATCCTGCGCCACCGCGTCTGCCAGCAGTTCCGCGGCTTGCAGGATCTTGTCCATTTCCTGCGCCTGAATCGTATTGAGAATCGCGCGCATAGATTGAGCATACGCCAGAGCCTGATGCTTCATCGATACCTCCTTCATGGCCGAACAGAGTCGACCGCTGCAGGTTGCAGCCTGAAAATGGTTGGATTGGGGAATTTGGTTCGCGCAGGGGTGAAAACACGCTGTAGCAATACTATAGCAAAACCGCCGGAAAAGGCAAAACGCCTGCGGCGATCAATCCGCGTCCCACGCCCAGCCGCGCATCTTCTCCAGCTCGGTTTGCGCGGTCAGGTCGAGATGCATGGGCGTGATAGACACATACCCGCCCGCCAGCGCGCCGATGTCGGTGCCCTCGTCCGGGACGCCCGTAGGCATATCTCCACCGATCCAGTAATACGGCCGGCCGCGCGGGTCGAGGCGCTTGATGAGCGCATCGCGGTAAATGCGCAGCCCCATGCGCGTGACCATGATGCCCTTGATTTCGGCTTCGGGCAGGTAGGGCACGTTGACGTTGAGGAACACATCTTTGGGCAGGCCGTGATGGAGCACCTGTTCCACCACGCGGCGCGCCATGCCTGCCGCGGTACTGTAATCCAGCGGCCCCATCACGCCCTCGGGCGGATCCAGCGAAACCGCCACGGCCGGCAGCCCCGCGATGGCCGCTTCCATGGCCGCCGTCACCGTGCCCGAGTAGGTCACATCGTGCCCCAGGTTGCCGTTGGGGTTGATGCCCGAAACCACCAGGTCGATGCGCTCTTCGATCAGGCCCATCATCGCCAGCGCCACGCAGTC
>CALDSL010000179.1 GCA_937920255.1 uncultured Anaerolineaceae bacterium
GGATCGGGCACGCTTCTTGCGAGGGTGGCGTATCCAGCGGAACGCATATGCACATCGCGCGGCGGTATAATGGTGAATGGATTTCCGCGGATCGTGACATCCCATTTGATTTGGAAGGCTGGATCTCCGAAGGGACTGGTGGAGAATACAACGGCGTGTTGAAGCGAAACGGACAGACGGTGGAAGCCTGGGCGGAACGGCGCGATGAAAACCAGATCGGGCGCTAAGCGCGCGTACAGCGCTGTGGTGCTGGCGGCCTGGATGCTTTCGGTCCTGGCGTGCTCTTCCGGCTACGTCAGCGGCGTCGACCTGACCGAGACGGCCGCGGCCATGCCGACGTTGGCGGCCACCACCCCGCCTCCCACCGAGCCAGCCACCGGGACGCCCGAGCCGCTGGTCTCCGTGCCGACCGGAACAGCCCCGGCGTTCATCGCCGCGGGCAGCGGCGCCACCCCCGATTACACCCCAACGGCCACGCGCCCCTCACCCACCGCCACCCACACCCCCACACCCGGCCCCAGCCCCACGCCACTGCCGCCGATCCTGTACCAGACCAAGGCCGGCGACACGTTGCAGTCGCTGGCGGTGCGCTTCGGCGTCGAGCCATTTGAAATCACCTCGCCCGACCCCATCCCAGATGGCAGCTACATCAGTCCCAACCAGCTTTTGATCATCCCGCAGCGGCTGGATCTGGAAGCCACCTCGCCCAAGCAGTTGATCATCCCCGACAGCGAAGTGGTGTTCTCACCCTCGGCGGTCGATTTTAACATCAACGCCTTTGTGAGCGAAGCGGGCGGCTACCTGAGCACGTACCGCGAGTGGATGAGCATGGGCTGGCTGAGCGGCGCGGACGTGGTCAAGCGCGTAGCGGTGGAAAACTCGATCAACCCGCGGCTGCTGCTGGCCCTGCTCGAATACGAGGCGCATTGGGTCTACGGGCAGCCCGGCTCGCTGGCCGAGCGCGATTACCCGATGGGCTATATCGACCTCAACCGCAAAGACCTGTACAAGCAACTCAGTTGGGCGGTGGAGCAACTTTCGATCGGCTTCTACGGCTGGCAAAGCGGGCTGATCACCGAACTGGAATTTGAAGACGGCACGCGCGTGCGGCTGTGGCCTGAATCCAACAGCGGCACGGTGGCGATCGCCTACTTCTTCTCACGAATCCACAACCACAACGACTGGGCCAACATCCTGCACTCGCCGGATATCGGCTTTCTGGCGCTGCACCAGAAAATGTACGGCAATCCCTGGCTGCGCGCGCAGACGGTGGAGCCGCTGTTCCCGCCCGATTTCAGCCAGCCGGAATTAAACCTGCCCTATGGCCCCGGCGAGAGCTGGAGCTACAGTGGCGGGCCGCACCCGGCCTGGGGACCCAACGGCGCGCTGGCCGCGCTGGACTTTGCGCCGCCCTCCACCAAACCCGGTTGCGTGGAGACCAACGCGTGGGTCACCGCGGCGGCTACCGGGCTGGTGGTGCGCACCGGCAACGGCATCGTGGTGCTGGATCTGGACGGCGACGGCCGCGAACAAACCGGTTGGGTGCTGTTGTACCTGCACGTGGCCACGCGTGACCGGGTGCAGGTGGGCGAGTGGATCACCGCCGATGACCGCATGGGGCATCCCTCGTGCGAAGGCGGCCAGTCGACCGGGACGCACGTGCACATTGCGCGCAAGTACAACGGCCAGTGGATGCTGGCCGATGGCCCGATCCCGTTTGTGCTCAGCGGCTGGCGCGCTTACGCGGGTGAAAAGATCTACGAGGGCACAATGGTGCGCGGCGATAAGACCATCACTGCCTGCACCTGTGGTAACGCCGAATCGCTGGCCTCGCGCCCACGCGAGTAAGCGCGTCTCCACGATTTTCAGCGGTTATGGTATGCTTGGAGCATCACGCCATTAAAGGTACTATGAAGACGAACACAACCCCTGTGAAACGCTCTGGAACAGGCCGAATTGCCGTGCTGGTGATTTTCCTGCTGTCTCTGGTAGGCTGCACGGTATCGCCTGAACCGACGCAAACCTTCCCCGAAGACGGCGCGCCTCCGCCGCCCACGCCGGTGGAAGGCGTGCCGCTGCCCACATCGCTGCCCTCACGGCCGCAGTACGGCCCTGGCGAACTGGTGGAATACATCGCCCAAACCGGCGACACGCTGCCCGCGCTGGCGGTGCATTTCAACACCACCGAGCGCGAAATCCGCAAAGCCAACCCGCAGATCCCGTTGGACGCCACCACCATGCCGCCCGGGATGCCGATGCAGATCCCGATCTACTACGAGGCGCTGTGGGGCACGCCGTTCCAGATCCTGCCGGACAGCCTGTTTGTCAACGGGCCGGCGCAGGTGGGATTTGACAGCGGCGACTTCGTGCGCAGCCAGCCGGGATGGTTCAAGACCTTCCACCGCTACATCAACGGCGCAGAACGCTACGGCGGCGACCTGATCGACAATATTGCCGTCAACTACAGCGTCAGCCCGCGGCTGCTGCTGGCCATCCTCGAATACCAGACCGGCGCGCTGACCAACCCAGCGCCACCCGATCCCGAACCACGCTACCCGTTGGGGTATCTGAATCCACGCGAGCCGGGTTATTACAACCAGCTTGTGTTTGCCGCCAACACGCTCAACAACGGCTATTATGGCTGGCGCGACGGCAGCCTGCGCCAGTTCGAGCATTTTGACGGACGCATTGAACGCCCAGACCCATGGCAAAACGCGGCCACGGTGGCCATCCAGTATTATTTTGCCAGCGTGCTGCGCGACCGCGACGCCTTCACCCAGGCGATCCACGCGCAGGGGCTGGTGGCCACCTATGCGCGCCTGTTTGGCGACCCGTGGGCGAATGTGCAGCCGCACATCCCGGTCAGCCTGACCCAGCCGACGCTGCGCCTGCCGTTCTCACCCGGCAAGACGTGGGCGTTCACCGGCGGGCCGCACACCAACTGGGGCACCGGCCTTCCGTTCTCCTCGCTCGATTTTGCGCCGCCGTCAAACACCACGGGCTGCGCCATTTCGGAGGATTTTGCCACCGCCGTGGCCGATGGCGTGATTGCCCGTAAGGGCAACGCGCTGGTGGAACTGGATTTGGACAGCGACGGAGACATCCGCACCGGCTGGGTGATCTACTACCTGCACCTCGCGAATGAAGGATTGATCCGGCAGGGGGCGGTGGTGAAAGCCGGCGACCCGCTCGGGCACCCGTCGTGCGAGGGCGGCAACGCCACCGGCACGCACGTGCACATCGCGCGCAAGTACAATGGCGAGTGGATCCCGGCCGGCGGCGTGCTGGCGTTCGACCTGGAAGGCTGGATCGCTCGCGACGGCGCCGCACCGTACCAGGGCACGCTGACGCACTTCAGCCAGACCGCCACGGCCAACACCAGCGGCGATTCGACCACCCTGGTGCACGCGGAGTAAGCAAATCACAAGAGCGCGAATTTGTCTCAGTGTTCTTTTAATTGATACTCACACAAAAGCGAACCGCGCACCGTCCCGGTGTTCCTTCGGGAAAGGTGCGAAGTACGCGAAGGAAACGCGAAGAAAATCAATTTATCGTTTTCTTCGCGTTTTCTTTCCCGCAGGGACACTCCCGTAAGGACACCGGGGCGGTGCGCGTACTTCGCATCTGTTGATTCTCATAAAGTCGTAGCACTAGTAGACTGTCAGACCTCAATCTTAGGGTAGAGACTTTTTAACTTTACACG
>CALDSL010000180.1 GCA_937920255.1 uncultured Anaerolineaceae bacterium
CCCGCCGCCCGCCGCGCCGCGCGCGTCTACCTGGTGATGACCCTGGCGGCCGTCGCCTGCCTGCTGCTGGCCGAACGGCTGGCCGGCGCCGCGCAGCCGGCCTACCCGCTCGACCGGGTGGTGAGCGGGCTGCTGCTGGCCGGGTTTGCGCTCAAGCTGGCGCTGGCGCCGGTCTACTTCTGGCTGCCGGCCGTGGCCGAGAGCGCCGCTCCGGTGAGCGTCGTGCTGATCGTCTCGGTGGTGGATATCGCCGCTTTTCGCGAACTGGCGCACTTCCGCACGGCCATGCCGTGGGTGTTCGACCAGCACCAGGCGGTGTGGCTGGCGGTGGCGCTGCTGTCGATGTTTCTCGGCGCGCTGCTGGCGCTGGGGCAGAAGAACCTGCGCCGCATGCTGGCCTTCTCCACCATCGACGACATGGGCTACCTGCTACTGGGCGTGGTGGCCGGCACGCCGGCCGGGCTGACCGGCGCGCTGCTGGGCGCGCTGGCGCATGCCCTGTTCAAGCTGCTGCTGTTCGGCGCGGTGGGCGTGGCCGAACACGGCCTGGGACGCCCGCTGACCCTGGCCGACCGCGGCCTGGGCTGCCGCTATCCGCGCTCGGCCGCCGCGTTTGTTGTTGGCGCGCTGGGGATGATCGGCGTGCCGCCCATGATCGGCTTTGCCGGCCGCTGGCGCATTTATCTCTCGGGTGTCGAGCTGGGCGGGGCCTGGCTGGGGCTGGCGATGGCGCTGGCCACCGTACTGGCGCTGTTCTACTACGTGCGCGCGGTGCACCGCGTGTGGCTCGGCCCGTCGCAAGCGCCGGCAGGCGAACGCTGCGAGCCCAAACTGGCCGGCGGGTTGCTGGTGGCGCTGATCGCCGCCGTGATCGTGCTGGGCCTCATCCCCGCCTGGCTGCTGGCCATATAGGAGGACGCGAAGCATGGGCATTTTTTCTTCAATCCTGAAACGCTCCCGCCGGCGCTCCCCCTGGGTCTACGTGCTCAACGCGGGGTCGTGCAACGGCTGTGATATTGAAATCGGCGCGGTGCTCTCGCCGCGTTACGACCTGGAACAGATCGGCGCGCTGCGGCAGGGCAGCCCCAAACACGCCGATATCCTGCTCATCACCGGGCCGCTGACCCTGCGCTCAGCCGAGGCGGTGCGCAGCATCTACGCCCAAATCCCCGAGCCCAAGGCCGTGGTGGCGGTCGGATCGTGCCCCGCCACCGGCAACGTGTTCGCCGGCAGCCCCACCGTGGAAGGCGGGGTGCTCAACGCCGTGCCGGTGGACGTGTTCGTGCCCGGCTGCCCGCCGCGCCCGCAGGCCATCCTG
This sequence comes from uncultured Anaerolineaceae bacterium, assembly GCA_937920255.1. Classification (GTDB taxonomy): domain Bacteria; phylum Chloroflexota; class Anaerolineae; order Anaerolineales; family Anaerolineaceae; genus CALDSL01. The sequence continues at coordinate 1,319 of CALDSL010000180.1, forward strand.
GCCGGGGTGCAGGAAGCCGCCCGCCTGCTGGCCGAGGGCAAAACCGGCCGCAAACAGGAGGCGCCCCATGATTAACGGAATCGCACAGGGTCTGACGGCCTACTTCGTGTGGCCAGGGCTGCTGGTTTCGGCGCTGCTGGGCTGGCTGTTCCTGTGGCTCAGCCGCAAGCTGGTAGCGCGCATGCAGCGCCGCTTTGGCCCGCCCTTCTACCAGCCCTTTTTTGACTTCGTCAAGCTGCTGGGCAAGCGCTCGCTGGTGCCGGCCGGCATGAGCCCGCTGCTGTACTACGGGCTGCCCCTGGCCGCGGTGATCTCCATCACCCTGGTGCTGGCGGTGCTGCCGCTGCCCGGCGGCGTGCGCGCCTCCTTCACCGGCGACCTGATCCTGGTGCTGTACCTGATGGAAATGCCCGCTTTCTGCGACGTGCTGGCCGGGTTTGCCTCGCGCTCGATCTACGGTCAGGTGGGCGCCTCGCGCGAAGCCGCGCTGATCCTGGGCTACTCGCTGCCGTTCATCGCCTCGGTCTCGGCGCTGGCCATCCAGGCCGGCAGCTTCCGGCTGGAGGACGTGCTGGCGCAGCCGTTCAGCGCGGTGCACGTGCTGGCCGGGCTGGCCTTCGTGCTGGCCGTGCCGGCGCGCCTCAAGAGCAACCCGTTCTCCATCCCCAACGCCGAGCAGGAAATCGTGGCCGGCCCGCACGTCGAGTACAACGGCCCGGCCCTGGCGCTGTTCGAGCTGGCCCATGCGCTGGAGTTCGTGGCCGTCGCGTCGCTGTTCGCGCTGCTGTTCGTACCGCGCCTGCCCTCCGCCGGGCTGACCCTGCTGGCCTATCTCGGCGCGGCGCTGCTGCTGGTGGTGCTCACCAGTCTGCTGGCAGCGGCCACCGCCCGCCTGCAAATCCACCGCGCGTTCCGCTTCTACTGGACCTGGGGCGCGCTGGCGGCCGCGGCGTGCGTGGTCGTGGCGGTCATTTTCTAGGCGAGGAGAACGCGAATGGGAATCTGGAACCTGATCCGTAAGAACTTCCTGGGGAGCGCGCGTACGCGTCAGCCGCAAGACCTGGTGCCCCTCCCCGGCGATTACCGCGCCGACCTGCGGCACGAGACCAGCCTGTGCACCACCTGCCAGACCTGCGCTTACGTCTGCTCGCCGGGCGCGATCACCTTTGACCGCAGCCTGCCCGGGCGCGTGGCGTGGCAGTACCAGATGTTGGGCTGCACCTTCTGCGGCCGCTGCGTGGATAACTGCCCCACCGGCGCGCTGTCGTTCGGCAAAGACCCGCAGCTCCTGGCGCACGCCGTCGAGCAGACCCGCCACGAAATTATCACCAGCGCCTGCCCGCGCTGCGGCGCGGAAATGATCGCCCTGCCCGAAGTGGTGCTGGAGAAGCAGTACGGCAGCCCGCTTCCGGCTGATATCGCCGAGTTGAACCGGCTGTGCCCCCGCTGCCGTAAGAAATCCACCAGCGAGGCCATCAAACGTGGATTTACCGGTACCTAAGCGCCGGTGTGGAGCGTGACAATGAACGAAACATTGGAAACCCGGTTGGAAACCCTCCCTGGCGCGGCCGCGCTGGAACGGCGCGCCGCCCACGAGCTGTGGATGACCGCACCGGCTCTCGACGTGACGGCTCTGGCCGCGCTGATGCTGGAACAGGGCGCGCGCCTGAGCACCATGACCGCCCTGGCCCTCGAAGGCGGCGAAACTGAAGTCATTTACCATTACATTCTCGGGCAGGCCGGCTATCACTTGCGCGTGCACACGCGCAGCAACTGCCTGCCCTCGGTCGCGCCTATCACCGCCGCGGCGGATTGGATCGAGCGCGAGATTATGGACCTGTTCGCGGTGACGTTTATCGGTCACCCCAACCCGGCGCGGCTGCTGCGCCCGGCGCAGCTCGAAGCCGGCTATTTCCGCGAACCCGGCGGCGCGGCCGGAAAAGCCGCGCGCGGCCAGCAAGATTAGGAGCCCAACATGCCCTATCGCATTCCCATCGGACCTTACCACCCTGCCCTGGAGGAGCCGTACAAGCTCAACATCCAAAGCAAAGGGGAAATCGTGGAAGATGTCTCGGTCGAGGTCGGCTTTGTCCACCGCGCCATCGAGCTGCTGGCGCAGCGCCGCAACTATGTGCAAGACCTGGTGCTGGTCGAGCGCGTGTGCGGCATCTGCTCCAACATTCACACCCTCACCTTCTCCATGGCCGCCGAGCAGATCGCCAGCATCCGCGTGCCCGACCGCGCGCGCTATATCCGCACCATCATGGCCGAGCTGGAGCGCCTGCACTCGCATCTGCTGTGGGCCGGCGTCGGTTCGGAAGATATCGGTTTCCAAACCATGTTCATGGAGATCTACGCCCTGCGCGAAAAGGTGATGGACGTGCTGGAGATCATCTCCGGCAACCGCGTTAACTACTCAATGAACTGTATTGGCGGCGTTAACCGCGACATCACCGACCCGGACACCGTGCTGGCCGCCGTGCGCGAAATCCGCGCCGGTATCGAAAAGACGATCATCCCCATCTTCACCGCCAACCGCACCATCCTGGCGCGCACGCGCGGCGTGGGCGTGCTGAGCCGCGAAGATGCCGTGGCCTACGGCGTGGTAGGGCCCATCGCGCGCGCCTCGGGCCTGGCCATCGACGTGCGCCAGGACTTCTCCTACGCCGCCTATGAAGAATTGGGCTTCAAGATTGTCACCCAGGATACCTGCGACGTGATGGCGCGCGTGGTGGTGCGCGCTCTGGAGATGCTGGAAAGCTGCCGCCTGATCGAAAAAGCGCTGCTCGAACTGCCCGGTGGGCCACTCCGCCCATCCGAACTGGTGACGGTCATTCCGGCGGGCGAGGCTGTGGCGCGCGTTGAAGCCCCGCGCGGCGAGGTGGTCTACTACCTCAAGAGCGACGGCTCCGACACCCCGGTGCGGGTCAAGATCCGCACCCCATCCGACCTCAACATTCCCTCGGTGCGCGCCATGGCGCGCGGCCAGGCCCTGGGCGACATGGCCATCATCCAGGCCTCCGTCGACCCGTGCTGCTCCTGCACCGACCGCTAAGCACCCGCTCCTGCCCGACTCTTTCTCGTGCCCACGAACCACCGTGGGCACGTACCATCTCAGGCGCTCCGCGCCGCGTGGCAAACCACCATGGTAGGGGTGAAGCATTCGGTCCGGGCTGTGCCTATCCAAAACCGTCTATTCATCCGGATGCTTCACCCAGGGATTGCCGATCAGACAAGTATGCGATTGGTTGACACATGTGTGAAGCATCCGGATGGATGGAGCGGTATCTGTTCAGACACAGCCCGACCGGATGCTCCACCCCTACATTGGAGGCATACTCCAGGGTCTGCGCGGCTTACCATCCGCTCAATCCGATCCCCAAATCCGTTGACAGCCCCCGCGCGAAAGCGTATGATCTCCCAGTAATCGGCGCGCTTGAATTATTTCGCGAAAAAATTATGGCAGTGTTCCAGAAAACGTAATAAACGCCCACAGGAGGAATTTATGACGCATCCATTGGTGAGCCAGTTATACTTCACCCGCGGCGAGTTCATCCGCGGGGTCAAAGGCGTTAGCGACGCCGACGCCTGTCAGCGCCTGATGCCGATGAACTGCATTAGCTGGAACGTGGGTCACCTGGCGTGGC
>CALDSL010000181.1 GCA_937920255.1 uncultured Anaerolineaceae bacterium
GTGGTCGACCATCACGCCCAGCGAGCGCTTGGCCTCGGGCGGCAGGGGCGGCAGGGTATAGGTCGGCTCAACCGGCGGCTCGGGCGGCACGGGCTGCTCTGGGGTAGGGGTACCCGTCGGCCCCGGCGCGCAGGCTTGCAGAGCCAGCAGTATGATCACCAACCACCGCCACCCCAAACGACGCATGAGTTTCCTTTCCTCCCGCTGATACACCGTTATTGTACAGGAATTTGCAATACCTTCGCCAATTACAAGGCACCTACCAGCGGACTGACGTATAAACAACCTCTAATTATGATAATATCTATCTACATTACAGGTATAAAATGGCGAACAAACCATTCCATGATGGTGAATAGACATCAGTATTCGGATCAATCGAGGCGGAAATCTATAGAACAGGGAGAAACATATGAACAATTCACTTCCTCCAGCCACAATCATTGACACACAGGTTCGGGATTTTCCCTCTGGCATCATGGGAATTAACTATCAGATTTCGACCTGGTTTCCGCCAGATTATCCAAAACCCGGTTACAAATATCCGGTCATTTACCTGACCGATGCTGAGGTCCTGCTTGGGCAGATTGCTCCGATGGTTTTGTTTCTCATTGTTGGGGGGATGGTACCGGAATGCCTGATCGTCGGGTTGGGTCATCACGTTTCAAATCTTGATGAATGGGCGAAAGCACGCGATATTGATTACGACCCACCGGAAAATCCTGTGAGTGAAACGGGGCAAAAAAGGGCGGATGATTTTCTGGCATTCCTCAAAAAGGAATTGATTCCATTCATTGAAACGACTTATGCTGTCGACCCTACGGATCGGTGCCTCGCCGGGTTCTCATCCGGTGGGGTCTTTACGCTCTATGCGCTTCTGCATGAACCGGATTTGTTCTTTCGGTATCTCATCGGCAGCGCGACTTTCACGGGCATGATGCCCCATTTCCTCGCCTATGAGCAGGAGCTTGCGAAGAAGCGTACATCCCTGCCTGTTCACGCCTTCTTCTCAGCCGGTGGGTTGGAAGAGGATGTTGTTCCCGGGCTCCATCAGCTCACAGGTACGTTAAATAGCAACTACGAAGGACTCCGTTTGGCCACGCTGATTGACGAGGGGGAGGGTCATTTCAGTACAAGCCCAACCGCTTTTTGCAAGGGGTTCAAAGCGATCTATAAACCGGACTAGATGAGCTTTATCCGATCATATAAGAAGAGCGGGCCGTCACCGGCCCGCCCTCTTTATTTCTGAACACCCACAAGCGCTACTGCATGTGCGCGATCACCCACTCAGCGTCGGTGATCAGCAGCTTCGCGGCTTCGGGTTTGATGCCCTTATCGGTGTACTTATCCACTTCGCCGATAAAGACGTGCAGCGCCTCGATCGCCAGATCGGTCTTGCCCATCTTCTGGAACATCTCGGCATGGCCCAGGATCATATCCAGGCTCTTCTTGACCGCGGACTTGGTGATCATCTTCTCGGCGTACAGGCGCGAGACGGTGCTCTTCAGGCTCTTGATGGTGGCATCCACCATAAAGGTTACCTGTTCCGTGGTCTGGTTGCCGACCTTATCCGTGGCGGTCACCACCAGGACGTGTTCGCCCAGCGCCAGATCCAGCAGGTCGATCTTCTGACCGTCTTTCACCGGCTGGCCGTCCAGCAGCGCTTCCACGCTCATCAGGCCTGGGAAGACATCCTTGGCGGTGAAGTCGATCTTGATCTTCTCGGGGTGCAGATAGGTTCCAGCCTTGGGGCTGATGATCTTGACCACCGGCGGAGTGTCGGTGACGTTGATGTAACCCGAGTCGGCGATGCTGAAGCCCAGGTTGTCAACGCAGTACACTTCGATCAGGTGCTTGCCTTCCTCAGCCGGCACGTTGAAGGGCTCGCCGGCGTAAGGCATCGGCTCGCCGCCGTCAATCGCGAGCGTGCAGCTCGCGACGCCGCTGCCGGCATCCGTGGCCACGATGGTGATGGGTGTGGCGCTGCGGATGTAGGTCTTGCCCTTGTTCACATAGGTCGGCCCGCCGAAGACAACCTCCCATACGGGCGCGCTCGTGTCGAGGTAGTAGCTGGCAACCACGGGTTCAGCCGCGTTGCCGGCCGCATCCGCGACCGTGAGCGTGATGGTGTAGAGCCCATCCGGCCCGGTCAGCGAGAAGTCGGTGTCACCCGCTGCGCATTCGATATGGCGGTCTTCCGGCCCGTCGATATGGATGTCGCATTCGCCCACACCGGCCACGTCATCCGCCACGCTGGCGCGCAAGACGGTTTCCTTGGTGATGTAGGTGACGCCCTCACCCTCGAACATCGGGCCTTCGAGCACGCTCAAAGCGGCGGTGGGCGGGGTGGTGTCGGTGATGAAGGCCAGGCGGCCTTCGATCATCGGGGAGACGAGGCCCATATCCTTAATGTATTCGATCACGGCGTCGCGCACGTAGTACTGCGTGTCGGCCACGATCTGATCCAGCGGCCACAGGGTCTTGCCTTCGTCGTTGAAGTTGCACGAGCCGGCCGCCAGGTAGTTCACCGTGGAAACGTTGTAGTAGGTCTCGGCGTCATCAAAGTCGATGAATTCGCCGTTCACTTCCAGCGAAACCACGTATTCCTTGGTCGGGTCGTAGGCAGCCGGGTAGAGATCGTTGTAGGTGATCTTTCCGCCGGCGTTGATGTCGATCATGCAGGTGGTGTAGTAGGAGTAGCCGCCGTAGCCGGACACGTACTTGTAGTAGTAGTAGTTGCGGTAGGCGCGCTCCAGCACCGCCTTCAACTGCGGGCCGTTCATCTGCAGCACAAGCAGCGAGTTCTCGTACGGCATCGCGGCGAACATGTCCGACACCTTGAGGGTGTACGGGGCCTCGGGGGTCGCGCCGTCGGCGATGCGCCGGTTGGTCATCGCGCCCGAGAGGTGGAAGTCGACTTCGATGCCGTTCTTGCGCAGCTCGGCCACCGAAGCGTCAGCCTGCAGGTTAGCGCCGTTGGTTTCCTGCGTAAAGGCCTGCATGGTGTCGATCGGGACGGTGGTCTGGCCGATCTCGGTGTTATTGTAGGCCGTGATCATGTCCTGGTACGGCTGGACGATGGCGCGGATATCCGCGTCTTCCGCGATCGAGGTGGTCACCGGGATGTAGCGGCCGGTGCGGGCCACGGTTTCGTAACCGCCTTCGCCGTCCGGCAGCATGCCCAGGATAACTTCGCCCAGGTAGGTGTTATAGCGGTTCGCCTGGCTGACGATCACCGGGGCGTTGTCGGGACCCTGGATGAAGGTGGGCAGCCAGCGGTACGGGCCAAACCCGCGCGACGGATCCGTGTGGCTGTGCCCGCCGATGACGGCGTCCACGCCGCTCACCTGAGCCGCGAAGACCGTGTCTACATTATTGTCCACCTCGACGCTCTTCGGGTCGGTGGTGAAGCCGATGTGGGTCAGCGCGATCACCGCGTCATTTTCCGCCTGCAACGTCGGAGCGTATTCCTGCGCAACATCAATCGGGTTGCTGAAGGTCAGCCCGGGGATATTGCTGGGCAGTTCGTAGTTGGGGATGCGGTGGTTGCCGATACCCAGGATGGCGACGCTCACCTGTTCAGGTCCAAGCGTGGCGACGGTGTAGGGCTCCACCGGGACGGCCGCCAGGCCGTACTCGCCCGTATCCTCGACATTTGCTTGCAGGATCGGGAAGTCTGCCTGGGCCAGGGTGGAGAACACATCCTTGCCAAAGTTGAACTCGTGGTTGCCCAGCGTCATGGCGTCGTAATCCATGGCGTTGAAGGCCTTGATGAGCGGGTTGATACTCATCTCGGGCGAGAGCGGGGTGCCGTCCGAAGCGTACCCCAGACCGGCCGACTTGAAGTAGTACATCATCGAGTCGCCCTGGATGTTGTCGCCGGAGGAGAGCAGCAGGGTGCGATCAGCGTTGTGCTGGCGCTGCTGTTTGATCAGGGCGGCCAGGTTGCTATAACCGGGGGCTGTGCCGGAAGGCAGCAGGCGGCCGTGCGAATCATTGTGATGCAGCACGGTCACAGGCACAACTTCGCCGTCTTCGTAGACGTCGTCGCCGTCACCGTTGCGGGCGATGCGGCCGTCGAGCGTGCCGTCGCCATCAGGGCCGCGGTAGGGGTTGGCAGCGGTGTAGGTGGTGCTGACGTAGGCGTTCACCGCGTCGAGCATGTCGCCCCAGTAGGAGATGTTGGTCATGTACTTGAAGGGCGTGTAACCGTCCTGCCCGGCGGGGGCCAGGAACTCATTGGTGCCCACGCGGTAGGTCTTGCCCAGGTCAAGCGGCACCCAGGCATGGGCGTCGCGGTCGTACACTTCCACATCATACGCGCCCCAGGCATACGGCTGCGGGCCGGGGAGGGTGTCGCTGTAGCGATAGAACTTGTAGCGGATGCCGGCCGGCTGCAGCGCGCCCTTGAACAGGGTGGCCGACTGGTTAATCAGCTCCAGCACCTGCGCGCCGGTCATGTCGCCGATGGCGGTGGCATTCCCAAACGGCAGGATCTGGAACATCTGCCCGTAGTTCAGCAACATCGGGTCGTGATCCCACAGGCCCTCTGCCTGGCACAGCGTGCTGTCGGTGACCCACACATATCCGCCAGGAGCAGCCGGGTCGGGCGCGTCGCACCAGTCGATGCGTATGCCGCCGGCATTGTTGAAGAAGAAGTCCATGTCGTTGGCGGTGTTGGTATCGGTCATGTGCGCGTTGAGGATGGCATCATCGATGAAGTTGCCCATCATCGCGTCGCCGTTGTAGTTGCGCAGCAGGTCAACCTGCGCGTAACCCACCGGGGTGTTGATCATGGCCTGGTAGTCCGGGTCGTTGACGTAGCTGTCGACCAGGGCCTTGATGGGAGGATACTCAGGATCCGCGGCCGCGACGACAATGCGCTCCCAGGTGACGGTGGCGGTGCCGGTGGCCATATCGTACACAAAGTTGGCGCGGCCGACCTTGCGGCCGGCGTAGTGCGCCTGCACCACCAGGGTGTTGCCCTCGGTGTAGGCGGCGGTGACATCCGTATGGCTGTGGCCGCCGATGATCAACTGCACCGGGGTGCCGCCCGCGTTCAGCCGTTGGGCCAGGGTGCGGTCGCCGTAGACGGTGAAGCCGTAGCCATAGCCGCCGTCGGTCAGGCCGTTGTGGCTCAATACCACCATCACGTCCGAAGCGGCATCCAGTTCGGCATAGTAGTGCTGGATCGATTCCAGCGGATCGCGGAAGCACAGCCCATCGGTGGCTTCGGCGATGGTGATATACGGGGTTTCGATCGAGCCCACGCCAATGACGCCCACGCGCACGGTATTGGGCGCGGTGCCCACCGTGAAGACTTCATATGGGGTGACGTTGGGGTTGAACGGGGTCCAGGTGCAGGCGCCGCCGGCATCGCGTGTAACGATGTTGGCGACGATCATCTGCATCGGGGTTTCATCCGCGGTGGCGGGGGCTTCGGCCTGGGCGATGCGCTCGCCCAAAACCGCCTGGCCCCAGTCAAACTCGTGGTTGCCAAAGGTGGCAGCGTTGTACCCAATGGTGCGGTAGTAGTCGAAGGTCGGGACGCCCTGCTGCAGGTTCGAGATCAGGCTGCCCTGCATGATATCACCGGCGTCAAACACCAGAACATTTTCCGCGCCAACTGCCGCGCGAACATCTGCGATCTTCTGCGCCACGCGCGCCGCCCCGGGGTTGCTGCCCGCGAGCTGCAGGTTGCCGTGGAAGTCGTTGGTGTGCAGGATGGAGAAGTTGACCAGCGGTTCGGCGCTCACCGCTTTCGGCGCCGCTGCGCTGAACACCATCCCAAACAGTAAGAAGAACGCAATAAGCAGATTCAGTTTTTTCATCGAGCATCTCCTTGGAATGTGAAAAGGACAGTTTCGGAATTACCCGACTGGCATTTGCGCACGATATTTGGCTGGCTCACCTCCTGGCTAAAACGGATGCGTTTTTCTTCTTGGAGGATGGGATTATGCCCATGAATTGGAAACGAAAACACTGCCGCGGGAATATACCTCCGGGCGGCAGAGAGGGCGCGAATACCTTCGTGAACAGTTCCGAAGCAATGCGATAGACCCCCCCTCCATGCTTCCAGACGCCTGGCAATGATGAAGCAGCGGTGGTGGGACAGGCTATTCAATTGGTGACTGGCGTGGGGTGTGGTTGGCGGCGGACGGCCAGTTCCTTAAAAAACTGGAACACGAAACCTTACGAAACTGTAAGGTCCGTACCTTATTATAACCATGCCTGCTGCCGAAAAAATAGTGATAGAAATCACTTTTTGCCCGATTTTAGGGAACAGAGGGGGTTATTCCCCGCCCAACTGCTCGCCGTACCAGCGCAGGTAGCGCTCCAGCACCCGAGCCCAGTAGACTTCATCATGCTCGCCGGCAAACAGGTGATATTCGTGCGCCACGTCGTACTCCTCCAGCAGGCCGTGGTAATGCCGCGCCTGCGAAAGGAAGCGGTCGCGGTTGCCGGTGTCCATCCACACTGCGGGCGCGGACCCGGGTTCGATCTCGCGCGCCAGGTAAGGCAGGCGGTTGTAATCGCCGTAGAACGGCGCCAGGCTGTGCAGCCCCACCGCCGCGAACGGCTGCCCGTGGCCCAGACCGGCGCGCACCGCCCAGGCCGCCCCGCGCGAAATGCCCCCCACCGCGCGGCAGGCGCGCTCGCCGCAGGCATTGTACTCCCGCGCCAGCCAGGGCAGCAGCTCTTCCACCACCGCCGCGTCAAGGTTGACCGTGTTGGGGTCGGCCAGGTTGTCCTGCTCGTAGGGCATGGCGATGATCAGCGGCGGCAGCAGCCCGCGCGCGGCCAGCGCCTCAGCTTTGCGGGTCACGCCCAGCCGCTCCCACTGGCCGGCATCCGCTCCCTGGCCGTGCAGCAGTACCAGCAGCGGGTAGGGCTGCCCGGCGCCGTCCTGATAGCACGGCGGCAGGTAGACGCGCGCCTGCAGCGGGCGCGGGAGCACCTGGCTGGGGATCTCGACCGTCTCCACCCGCCCCTCTTTCTCGCCACACAGTTCAGGGGCGGCGGTCGGCGCGGCGGTGGGGGAGGGCGTGACTGTGGCGGTTGGGGCTGGCGCGGCAGTGGCGGTCACCGCGCCAGCCGCTGGCGTGGCGGCAGGCGCGGGAGGCGCGCTTTGCGTCGCGCACCCCGCCAGCAGCACGAGCAGCATGGCGCAGATTACAAAACGGTAAGTATGCATGGCATATCCACGGTGCTTGACGTCAGCCCCTCATTCGGATTATACTCTAGCCATGCCGGGGTGTAGCGCAGTTGGCAGCGCACCGCGTTTGGGACGCGGGGGTCGGCGGTTCGAGTCCGCCCACCCCGACAGGTAAGGTCAGATCATTAAGCTGAGGTCGAAAAAACGCGCTTATGGCATCCAAAAAATTTGATGGTGTCGTGGAAGCTGTGCGGTACACGCCCGAGGGCGAGATTGCTCTGGTGCGAGTGTATGAACGCCGCGGTCCAACCTTTACGGACCGCATTTTGTTGACCCGCGAAGAACTGGTAAAGCGTGTGAAGGCCAAAAAACGGTTCTTTATCGGCCAGCGCAAGCCGTTTTTGGCCAGCACGTTTGAACTTGGCGACCAGCCGGTGACCGTCACCGGCGATGCAGGCAAGGAAGTGATACGAGTGGGAAAGAGTTCTGGAAAAGGTGACCACCTGGAAGGCGCCCCACTGTTCTAAGCCATCTTTGCCGCGAATATTCTCATCGCAGAGGGGAACGAGGGGGTGAGTTTCGTGGATCCGACACAGAACATGTTTCTTTCAATTATTATTCCCGTGCACAACGAGGAATACCGGCTGCCGCCAGCCCTGGAGAAGATCCAGGCGTTCCTGGCCGGGCAGCCGTATCAGGCTGAAATCGTGGTGGTGGAAAACGGCAGCCACGACCGCACCTATGAAGTCGCGCAAAGCTACCTCGGCAGTATCCCCAACTTGCGCGTGCTGCGCGAAACCCGGCGCGGCAAGGGGCTGGCGGTGCGCAGCGGGATGCTGGCCGCGCGCGGGCAGTTCCGCTTCATCTGCGACGTCGACCTGTCGATGCCGATTGAGGAGATCAAGCATTTCCTGCCGCCCGAAC
>CALDSL010000182.1 GCA_937920255.1 uncultured Anaerolineaceae bacterium
CACTTTGGCAATATCCACGAAGGCTATGTCATCGGCGCCACGCCGTTTGCCGTCCAAACCGAACGGCTTTCCAACGTCGAATTCGATGTGGTGCTCTTTGACGAAGCCTCGCAGGTCACGCTGCCACTGGCCATCATGGGTATGCTGGCAGGCAATAAATACATTTTCATCGGTGACGAGAAACAACTCCCCCCGGTCACCGTAACGGATGCTGGCCAGGCGGCGCAGGCTTCCATCTTCGAATACCTGGCCGGGCGCGGCAACGAGACGATGCTCAACATCACCTACCGGCTCAATGATGCGCTGACCGAATGGCCCAGCCGCACCTTTTACCACAACGAGCTAAAATCCAGCCAACATTCCGCCGAGCGGCGCTTGCGCCTGTCAGATCGCGAATCGCGTTGGGATTTCGTGCTCGACCCGTCCAGCCCGGCCGTATTTCTGGATTTATGCCACCGTAACAGCACCGTGCGCAGCCCGCGTGAAGCCGAGGTGGTGGTGGAGCTGATTCTGGCGTTGTTGGATCATCACGTGCCGCCCGATGAAATTGGGGTAGTGGTTCCCTATCGCGCCCAAAGCCGCCTGACGCGCAGCCTGCTCCGCCGCGCCATCCCCGATGAGAGCATCTGGAGCCAGATCGTGGTCGATACGGTCGAGCGCATGCAGGGCCAGGAGCGCGAGGTGGTTTTGTTTTCCTTCGCCACGGCCAGCCCTGCCTTTGCCGCGCAATTGGCTGATTTTCTGTTCCAGCCGCAGCGGATTAATGTGGCAGTTACCCGCCCGCGCACCAAGCTGGTCTTAATCGGCAGCCATCACATGCTGGAGGCCGACCAGCTCGACCCCGAACAGGTTGAAGCGATTGCCCTGATCCGCGATCTGTTCGACAGTTGTCTTCACATCACGCTACCAGACGGAATCCTCGACTGACCATGGCCCATATCCTGCCCGACACACTACCGCAAACATTACCGGGTGAAGTACTCAAAACCTTCCGCGCGCTCAAAACGCTGCCAGATACATACTATGTCTGGCACCGCCTGGCGCCATGGATACCAAATGCGCCGGATTTCTTGATGATTACCCGCGAGGGGCGCGCATTGCTGGTCAAGGTCAGCGCATCCTCCGCATCGCAGGCCACCACGGCCGCGCAACTCCTGCTCATCGGCGATGTCCGCCCGCCTCTGGGCGCGGCGGAAGCCGTGATTCTCGCCACCTTCCTGCAGGCGCTGAACCTTCCTGCGGGTGTTCCCATCGAAACGCTGGTAGTATTCCCGCATATTCCGCATAAGCAGGTAATGGACAGCCGGTTGGAACGGGTTGCGGGCGAGCCACAGTGGGCCGGCCGCGAGCTGCTCCAGCCCGATTCCGGGCTGCATTGGGAAAGCTTTTTCCCGACGGCTACGACGGATGCGGTGTGGTTGGAAAAAATCCGCCAGTGTTTTACCCCTGAAATGGTCGTGCCCGCGGATATGACCGTCCGCCCGGCGCATTCGCGCCGCATTGAAGCCGGCCTGAATGATTATCTGCTGGACTATAGCCAGGAAGCGGCGGTAAAGGCTGACCTGGACATCGAGCCGGAAGGCCAGGCGCTCAGCACCAACTTCCGCCTGAATATCATCAACGGCGTGGCCGGCAGCGGCAAAACACTGATCCTGCTCTACCGGCTGCGACTGTTATACCGCCTCTACCCCCACAAGCGCTACCTGGTGCTGACCCACAACAAACCGCTCAGCCGCGATTTAGAATCCCGGTTCAACCGCATGGAAGGGCATTTGCCGAAATGCATCGAATGGCGCACCTTCAACGCCTGGTGCTTCAACCACTGGCCAAAAACCATTCCCTGGGTCGACCCGCTTTCGATGCGCATGCGCCAGCGCTACGTTCACGAAGCCTGGCAAGAGACGCTGGAAGATTCATCTATTTCCGAGCACATGCTGCTCAGCGAAATCGACTGGCTCAAAGACCAAAAGCCGCTCAGTTACGAGGATTACCTCACCGCCGACCGGCGCGGGCGCGGTTTCGGACTGAATGCCGAGCAGCGCCAGCGCATGTGGGCCGCGGCCGCCGCATATCAGCGCATTCTGGAGCAGCAAGGCGCGCTGGACTGGGGTGACGTGCCCCTGCGCTTGTGGCAGGCTGTGGAGAACAACGCCGCCGAACTGCCCCAGTATGATGTTGTGTTCATCGACGAAGCGCAGTTTTTCGCGCCGCTGTGGGTCAATTTAATCCAAAAAAGCATCGATCCTAAAAACGCGCATCTGTTTCTGGTGGCGGACCCGACCCAGGGTTTTCTGGGGCGCAGAGCCACCTGGAAATCGCTGGGGCTGGATGCTCGCGGCCGTTCGCACCAACTCCGGCACAGCTACCGCACCACGCGCGAGATCATGCAGTTTGCCACGTTGTTTTACCGCACC
>CALDSL010000183.1 GCA_937920255.1 uncultured Anaerolineaceae bacterium
GACAGCATCGCCCAAACCGCGACCCTGTTCCGCGCCCTGGTCCAATCCGGCGACAGCGCCATCCCCGCCGTCGACCCGGCCTGGGTTCTACCGCAAAAGTCCGCGTTGGGGAAGTAGGGTCGGCTTTGTAGTTGGATGGAACTTGAAAAAATTACGCTCTAGCCCCTCATTTTCAAAAACCGAAATTGGGGGGGAGCTCATAAGGGTAGGTTTTTAATCTTAGCCAAAACACAATGATGCGTAGGGTGGTGTTGGCGGTGCTGAACCTCAAGACTGCGGACAAAACCCAGTAAAATCGGCTATTACGCGCCGCCAACACCACCCTACGCGATGTAGTCTATTGGTGAGATTAAAAACCTACCCTTATGAGGGGAGGGAGATGGGTTAGAGCCATGCCTCCAACGATTATTTCATTGTCGATTTACCCCGCGCCGCACCATCTCTCGCAACCCATCCGGCTGGATCGCTTCCAGCGTCACCGCCTTTGCGCCCAGGAAACCCATGAACCGCCGCAAGCAGGCCGCCAGGGCGGCGCCGAACTGCGGATCGCGGCCCAGCGCCTCGTCCTCCAGCCAGAAACCGAGCAGCTCCAGCGTGCCCGTCTTGCGGTCCAGACGCGGGTCGATGCGTGCCACCAACCGGTCGCCGTACAGCAACGGCACGTTATAGTACCCCCAACGCCGCTGCTCGACCGGCTTGTACACTTCCCACACGTAATCAAAGTCGAACAACTTGGCCGCCCGCCCGCGCGCCGAGACGATATCCAACGGCGCCAGGATCACCGCCTCCTCCACCGTCGTCGGCCCCAGCGGCTGCCACTGCGCCGGGATTTCCCCGCGCTCCAGCGCGTCTAGCAGCGGCAGGTCCGCGGTCAACACCAGTTTGGCGTCCTTCATACCCTCCACCCGCACCGGCGTCAGCAGCCCGCTTTCATAATAGCGCTCCAGCATCTGCCGGCCCTCGGGCTGCGAAACGCGCGTCCCCAGCGCGTCCGCCACGCTCAGCGCCCAGCCCCGCTCGCGCGCGATGCCAGCAAACGCCGCGCTCTTGCGCGCAAAGTACGCCTCCGCTTCCTCTTCGCCGGCAGCCCAGTCCCACTGCGGCGGAGCCACGTTCTCGCGCAAATCGTACACGCGGTCAAACCCCTTGCGGTGATGCACCATCACCTCGCCGGTGCGCCACAGGGCATACAGCGCCAGGGCCGTATCCTTG
This sequence comes from uncultured Anaerolineaceae bacterium, assembly GCA_937920255.1. Lineage (GTDB taxonomy): Bacteria > Chloroflexota > Anaerolineae > Anaerolineales > Anaerolineaceae > CALDSL01. Next base: position 1,213 of record CALDSL010000183.1, read on the forward strand.
CGCCCGCGGTAACTGTCGACGCGCTGGTTGCCATCCAGGTCGCGGTTGGCGAGCGGGCCGCGCTCGCGCAGCGCCGCGCGCACATCGTCGGCCAGGGCCGGGTTCTCGCGCAAATACGCCGGCCAGTGGCCGTCGCTGCGCCGCATCTGCGGCGCCCAGAACGGCAGTTCCTGCATCGGGTACAGGAACAGTGCTCCACCGTAATCGAACAGCCGCCGCTGCTGGTAGGCAACCTGGTCCAGATAGCCAATCTGGTAGTCCAGCACGCGGCTGTACAGGCAGATCTCCTGGCTACGCGCCACCATCACCAGCGGATCAAGCTGGATCGCTTCGCATTCCAGCGCGGCTTGCGCCGTGCCTTCCAACCCTTGCCAGCGCCGCCCGGGCCACAGCCCCTGCCGGCCGAGCACAAAACGCCGCTCTGTTTGCCTGGAAATGACCACCGGTTGCATCTGTTTCACTCCTCGATTGTAGGTAGGGTTTTCCCCCGCGAGTACCGAAAAAATTCCCCATAGCGGCGCCAGAACCGCCCGGTTATACTGGCTACGAACATATTTTCTACCTGGAGGAGTGATATGTCAAGCCAGAATGCCAATCGAAAAACCGAAAAAAACCGCCGGGACGACCCCGGTGATAACCGCAGCACCGACGTGCGCGACTCGCGCATGATGGCGCACCTGCTGGATGCCCTCGAAGACGGCGCCGACATCGGCCACTATGGCCGGCTGGTGTTTGTGATGATCGCGCGCCACTTCATGCGCGATGATGAGATTGTGCGCCTCATCTCCGGCCAGCCGGGCATGGACGAAACCCAGGCGCGGGTGATGCTGGCCCAGGTGCAGGAAAAAGATTATAACCCACCCCGCCGCGAGCGCATCCTCGAATGGCAGCAGCAGCAGGAGTTCCAGATCTGCCCGGAAGAAGATGACCCCGCCGGCTGCAACGTTTACCGCGAGCTGCGCTTCCCCGAGCAGATCTACGACAACATCGAAGATTTCTGGGCCGAAAAAGTCGAGAACGAGGAATAAAAGCATCAAAAAAGCATCACAAATTGCACGAATGCAACGAATGGCACGAATATTGATAAAAATATTCGTGCCATTCGTTTTATTCGTGATGATTTTTTCTTACGCCACGAACTTTACCATCTTCTCGGTGGCCTTCAGCCCGTGACCGGTGAAGACTGTCACGATCTCCTCGCCCGCGGGCGCGGTCGCGGCGTAGCACTTCGCCCCGGCGATCACCGCCGCCGTGGTGGGTTCGATATAGAACCCCATGCGGATCACTTCCATCAGCGCGTCCTTGATCTCCGCCTCGGCCACCGTCACGAACGTGCCGCCGCTCTCGCGCACCGCCGCCATGATCTGCTTTCCGCGCGTTGGCTGCGCGATGGCGATGCCCTCGGCCAGCGTGGGCTGTTTGGTGATCGCCGCCGGCGCGTCCAGCCCCTGGTGGAATGCCACGGCCATCGGCGCGCAGGCCTCGCTCTGCACCGCCACGATCTTCGGCAGCCGGCCAATCACCCCGGCGCGGATCAAGTCCACAAACCCCAGGTACGCGCCCAGTAGCAGCGTGCCGTTGCCCGCCGGCACCACCACCGTGTCGGGCGCGCGCCAGCCCAACTGCTCGCACACTTCATACGCCCAGGTTTTGGTGCCCTGGAAGAAATACGGGTTCCACGAATGGCTGGCGTAGTAGGTATGCTGCGCCGCCTCCCAGGCCGCGGCGGCGGTATCCTCGCGCGTGCCGGGCACTTTTACCAGCCGCGCCCCATACATGGCAATCTGCGCCAGCTTACCCGGCGAGTTATCCGCCGGGACGTAAATATCGCACGCGATGCCGGCCCGCGCGCAGTAAGCCGCCACCGCGCAGCCCCCGTTGCCGGATGAATCTTCCACCACCCGGCGCACGCCCAACGCCAGCGCCTTACTGATCATCAGCACCGCGCCGCGGTCTTTGTACGAGCCGGTGGGGAAAAGCTGGTCCTGCTTCACCAGCACCGGCCGGCCGCCCAGCGGAATCCGCACCAGCGGGGTCGAACCCTCACCCAGGGTGAGCAGGTGTTCGTCCGCCACTTGCGGCAGCATTTCGCGGTAACGCCACAAACCCGGCGGCCGTGATTCGATTTTCTTCCGGTCGAAAACCGGTTGAAAATCCAAATCCAACAGGCCCCCACAGGCGCACAACCATACCGGTTCCGTCCCGGGGTAACGCGCGCCGCAAACGCTGCAAACCAATTGTTCTGTTTCTATTCCCATGCTGGCTTCAATGTCCCTTCTGAATCCTGCCAGTACGGCGCCCATGCCAGGGCCACCAACTGCAGGTTGATATCAGTCTTCTTCGGGCGAATGCTGACCGTTTCCAGCACTTCGCTCTGCGGGTCGAGCGCGCTGTCGATACGGGCTACTTCTTCCTGGAACTGCGCTTCCAGCTCCTGGATTTGCGCGTCCACCGCTTCCACGGTTTCCTCGGCGCGCTTGATATCCCCGCGCTGACTGGCGGTGCGTCCGGCCTGGCGCAGCGCTGTGGCTGCCCGGCCGCTCACTTTGCGCCCCGTGAACGCGCCCAACAGGGTCGAGCCAATGGATGTGATCGTATTGAACCCGGCCGAGCGCGCCTGGTCCTTCTCGCGCTCCACGGCCTGCTCGGCTTTGCGCTTGCGCTCTTCCAGCGTGGTCGTCTTGGAGGCGTACTTCTTGCGCAGCGCTTCCACCTGAGCGTCGCGTTTTTCACGCGCGATCTGCAACATGCGCACGCGGAAATCGCGGTCGCTCTCGCCCACCTGCGAAACCTGCCCGGTCGACGGGCTGCGCAGCAGTTCGATCCTGGCGTTGGAGTACAGCCAGTTGGTCAGGTCGCGTTTCCAGCTTGCCAGGTGCTTGGACGTCACCGCGGCGGGCGGCATCTGGAACGTGGCCGGCCCCTGAGCCGCCTCTTCCATATCGCCGACCGGGATATCCACCTCCAGGCAGTGCTCCCAATCCAGCGCCACCGGGCCATCCAGCATCGAAGCCAGCAGGTTCTTGCTCTGCGCTTCGCTCAACCGCAACTTGCTGTCCGAGAAGGTCAAACGCGCCGCGCCCAGCACCGCGGGCTGGTACACCAGTTCGGTGCCGCCCGGCGCGCGCCCGCGCACCGGCAGGTACACAACCGGCACATCGTGCGGCATCGGCGGCGGCGTGGTCATCAACCCGCCTTCGCCCGGCATGCTGGCCGTCGCAAAACTTGGGGCGGCTGACGGCTGCGCCGCTGTTTTCCCATTTTGCGCCGGCGCAGCCGTCGCGCTGTTGGCTTTGTAGGGCGCCATCAGATCTTTTATCTGCTCGCGGGTCAGCGGGCCGCGCAGGTACGAGAGCGCCCAGCGCGTCTGCATCAGCACCGGTGCGTCTTCGTGGATGTTATTCAGCAGGAACACCCGGTTCCCCAACCCGGAGAGCAGTTTGTCCATCTCCTGCCGGTTGAAGCTGTCGCCCGCGCTGGTGGCCGCGCCTTCCAGCCCTTCCAGCACGCGCATCTTGTCGCGCTCGGTCTGCAGCCGGCCGATGAACCATGTGCCCGCATTGGACAGCGCCTTGTAATCCAGGTCCACCGGGTTTTGGGTGGCCAGCACCATCCCCACCCCAAACGCGCGCGCCTGTTTCAGCATGGTCAGCATCGGCAGCTTGGAGGGCGGGTTTTTGCTCGGCGGCAGGTAACCGAAGATTTCGTCCATGTACACAATCGCGCGCAGGCTGGTGGTGCCCGACTGACTGCGCGTCCATCCCAGCACCTGATTGAGCAGCAGCGAGACGAAGAACATGCGCTCGGGGTCGCTCAGGTGCGCCAGCGAGAAGATCGCCACGCGCGGCTTGCCCTGCGGCGAGTACAGCATCTGCCCGATATCGAGCGGCTCGCCTTCCATCCAGTAGCGGAAACCCGGCGAGGCCAGCAGATTGTTCAGCGCCATCACCAGGCCAAAGCGCTCCTTGCCCGGGTAGAACGATTCCACGTCCAGCACGCCGATACGCTCCACCGGCGGGTGCTGTACCTGGCTGATCCGTTGCGCC
>CALDSL010000184.1 GCA_937920255.1 uncultured Anaerolineaceae bacterium
CATGATCGATGCGGCCTTTTTCCACCGCGTCGATCTGGCGCGAGAGATCCACCCGTACCTGGGCCACGTTGGTTTCGATCTGGTCAAAGCGGGAAAGTTGCGCGCTGAGCCGCGAAACTTCGCCGCTGAGCTCGCGAATTTGTTGCACAAGGGGCGGGATCATGCTCTCGGTAGAGGCCAACCGGTCTTCCAGGGTGGCAATCACGGTTTTATCTTTGCGCCGCTCGCTGTCAATCCATTCCAACCGTTTGACAATTTGATCCAGGTCCATGGGATTTTCCTTTAATAATCGGAGTGCTGATGATGGGATTATACCAAGAGGCAAGGCGGTATGCCAGCAGGCGCTAGCGCAGGCGGGTGAAAGGCTCCAGCAGCCCGTTCATGCCGGGGACAAATACGCCCGGGAACAGCCCGACGAGGATCAGCGCCAGCGCGCCGATCACCAGCATGGCGATCTGAGTGCGGGTTTCGCTGATGCGCCAGGGATCGTCCCCGCTGGCCATCAATGCCAGGGCGCGCAGCCCGCCGATGAGATAGCCCATGTTGCCTGCCATCACCCACAACGGCGCGCCGATCGACTGGCTGGCCAGCGTTTCCATCACCACCATGCGCACGGGGAAACCGGCCAGCAGCGGCAGCGCGCCAAGGGAGAAGTAGGCCAGCATCCAGGTGATGCCCACCACCGGAGCGCGGCGCAACAGCCCGCGCAGGTCGGAAAACCCGCGAAAACCAGGCTGGCGCTGGAGGATGGCAAGCGCCAGCGCCCAGGTGGCCAGGGTGATGATGCGCGGCAGGAACAGTTGCGCGAACAGGTTTAACCCTTCAGCGATCCCCAGGCTGAGCGCCAGCAGCGATATCCCCAGCTCGAGGATGACGGCATAGCCCATTAACCGCGCCTGGTTGCGCTGGAACGCGGCCCAAACCCCGCCGGTGACAACCATGATAAGCCCCACCAGCCGCAGCGATTGGAACAGCAGCGTGCTGCTGCGCAGCCAGGCGAATGTATCCAAAAAGTTGAGTGAAAACAGCAGGATGACCGAGAATAGCAGGGTGACCACAAACCCGGCCGTGTAAGGGTGCGACTGCTCGGTGAGCAGGGGTATCCAGGTGTAAAACGGGAAGACCGCCAGCCAGAAGGCGAAGCCCAACCCAAGAAACACTTCGGCCTGCCCGTAGAGGGCCTGGTTGGACGGATTGGCCTCGATTGAAGCCAGCGACCAGCCCGCTAGCAGAATAAACGGCATGGCCAGCGACTGGAAGATCAGGTAGCGCAGCACGCCCTGGCCAAAAGGTTTGCCGGGTGGGGCCAGGAACGGCACGCTGACCAGCACCGCCATTTCCACCAGCAGGGCCGCGTACAAAAACGGCTCGACGGCCGAGACGGCCACCAGCAGCGCCACCATGGCCAGCCCCATGGGCACGAAGAGCCGGTTGGCGCGGGCCACCATGCTGCCCAGAAACCAGAACCCGGCGGTGGTGTAGATCAACGCCAGGAAGGGGCGGTGGCCATCTTCCAACACCAGACGGCGGCCGAGAATCAACAGCGTGGAGGGGATCTCAAATGAGATTGGACCGATCTGCACCAGGGTATCGATGGGCGCAAGCAGCGCCAGCGCCGACAGGCTGAAGCACACGATGCCGGCCAGCACGACCACCAGCCAGCGGCGCGCGCGCGCAAAATACAGTCCCACGGCCACCACCAGCGGAAGCAGGACGAACAGCAGCGGCGCGCTCATTCTTCCGCTTCCATTTCCGGCGCGGCCATCAGATACGCGCCCAGCAGGGCCAGCCCGAGGGTGATGATGCTGGACAAGCCCGCTACCAGCACCGACTGCTCCACCACGGCGTATAGAATTTCAAAGCCCGAAAGCACCGTCAGCAGGCCCAGGATCACGCGCAGCGGGCGCGTGGTCATGCCCAGTTGCAACAGACCGTTGACCAGCAGCACCAGCGCGCCCAGCAGCACCGGTTGCCCGGCGGGGATCCAATCCACCAGCTTGGGGGCGGTGGTGAATACCAGGATCAACCCCACCAGCGACACGCCCAGGCGGAAGACCATGCCCTGAATGTTGCTGAACGTGGCGTCTTTCAACTCTTCGGCCGGCTGCGAGGAGCCGATCAGCGCGCCGGCCATCCAACCCGTCACCAGCTTGACCACCGACAGGCCGATGGGCCAGGAGAGCATCACCAGCCAGAACACGCCCACATACTGTACCGCCAGCGCGATGATGCTCCAGCGCCAGTTCTGGCTGAGCAGCAGCGCCAGCGACGTGACCAGAAGCAGCGCGAAGGCCGCGTAGGAGACCACCTCTGTCAGGGTCATGGCGCGCCCCCAATGCGCAGCAGCGAGATCAACAACGCCAGCAGCACCATGGCCCACAGCACGCCGCCGTCGCCTTCCAGAATGGTAATGAGAAAACTGACCACCGCGCGCAACCCGCCATACAGATACATGCCCAGGCGGTAGACCCAGTCCAGGCGGAAGATGGCGCCCATCCAACGGCCCACGCGCTGGCCCATGATGCTCACCCAGCCAGCCTGCTCCTCGTCGGCATGGGTGGCGGAGGGGCGCATCAGGCGGGCGCTCACCGCCAGCGCGGCCAGCGCCAGCAGCGTGGTGGCAACACCCACCCAGGCGATCAGCGCGAACGACTGCGGCAGGCTGAACCAGGCCGCGATCCACTGTGTGACCACCAGCATCAGCAGGCCAAACGGATAAATGCCCTGCACCCAGCGTTCCAGACCTCGCAGGCTTTCGCCTGGGGTGATAACATGGCGCAGATAGCCGGCCAGCAAGGCGACGTGCGCCAGCAGAAAAAAGATGCTGGCCGGGTCAAACGGCTGCGCCCACAGCCCCAGCCACCCGGCGGATGCCGGAGTGAAGGGCAGGGCAGACAGCCCCAGCGCGCCCAGCAGCGGGAAAAACAGCGTGCCACGGTCGCGCGCGGAGTACAGGAACAGCAGCCCACCCGGCAGCAGCATGGCCAGCCCCCAGGCGATACTGGCAGCCGGTTGACCGCGCAGCACCGAGACCACCGCCAGCCCGGATACCGCGATCAACCAGTACGGCCTTGCGGCCAGGGGGTCATTGGAGAAAAGCCATACCACGGCGGTGTACAGCACTGCCAGGGTGGCCAGGGTGAGGAAAACCGGCGTCCAGGTGGGGTCGCTGCCGCCAGCCGGCAGGCGCGCCAGCAGCGCCAGGCTGGATGCCGGCGCGGCGGAGCGCAGCATCACCCCCAGCCCGCGGCGCATGGGGATCTCCTCCCGCAGCGTGAGATGCAGCGGCAGCACGCCCAGGCGCAGCCCGGCCGCCAGGATCAGCACCAGGCTGATATCCGCCGGGATCTGGGTGAAGTTCAAATCGATGCCCTGCGAGCGGGCAACCAACATGGCCCACACCAGAACCATTGTTCCCACCACCCGGGCGCTGAACGCCACGACCACGCGCGTGCTCAGGTTCAACTTGCGTACGGTTGCCAGCAGCACCACCACCTCGGTGACGTCCAGCATGGTCCAGCTCACCGCCAGGGTGAGCGGGTTGGCGGCGGTCACGGCCACCAGGCCGGCGCTGGTGAGCGCCAGGCTGGCGGCCCAGGCCAGCGGATTGGATTTGTGCGCCAACCGCGCCGAGGCAGTCTGCACGATGGCCAGCGCCAGGCCGCACAGCGCGAAGGCGTACGGCCAGGAAATCACGTCGAGCACAAAGTAAGGATACTGCCCCGCATCGCCCAGCCCCAGCCACATCTGCCCGGCCAGTTCCACCGGCACGCGCAGGCGCAGGTAGATCATCAACCCCCAACCTGCCAGGGTGACCGCCACCGCCGCCAGCCAGGGCACGCCAAAGCCCGGCCGGACGAAATGCCAGACGGCAATCGCCAGGGCGGAAACGGCGTACAGGAGGATGGGGATGAGCAGCAACATCGGTTGTACCAGACGCGCAGGCGCGGCGAAGCAGGCTAAATCACATCCGCGAAGGGCTTGCGGGGGATAAACTGGCCCTGCCCGGGCGCGCCGAGCCAGGTTTCGCGGTCGACAATCAGCTTTCCGCGCAGGAAGACCCGCTCGGGGTAGCCGTTCAGTTCCCAACCTTCGTACAAATTGTAATCGGTGCGGTGTTGGGCGCGCTCCACGCCGTAGTCGATGGTGCTGGCCGGGTCCCAGATGACGATATCGGCGTCCGCGCCGGGAACCAGGGTGCCCTTGCGCGGGTACAACCCAAAAATGCGCGCCGGGTTGGTGCAATTGAGCGCCACGAACTGGTTGGGGGTCAAGCGCCCGCCCACAACGCCGTGCGTCCACAGCACCGGCAGGCGGTCGCCCACGCCGGGCAGGCCGTTGGGAATGAGGGTAAAGTTTTCGCGCCCCAGTTCCTTGCCGGCAATGGCCACCTCGCGGCCTTCGTACACAATCGGGCGGCTGCCGTCAAAATAAAATGGGCAGTGGTCGGTGGCGATGGCCTGAATGGTGCCGTCCTGGAGGCCCAGCCACAAGCGCTCGTTGTCCAATCGGGAGCGCATGGGCGGCGAGCAGATCCACTTGGCGCCATCGGGGCGGCGCAGATCATCCTCGGTGAAGAACAGGTACTGCGGGCAGGTCTCACCCATCACCTGCAGGCCGTTCTCGCGGGCGTAGGCCAGCATGTCCACTTCGCCGGCCACATTCATGTGCACCAGATAGAGCGGCGCCTCGGCCTGCGCCGAAATGGCCGCCCCGCGCAGCGCGGCTTCGACCTCGCCCCACCCCGGTCGGGTCAGCGCGTGCCAGTAGGGCTCGCTGTGGCCGGCGCGCAGCGCCTCGGCGGTGAGCACGTCGATGATGTCGCCGTTCTCGGCGTGCATCATGGTCAACATGCCGTGCTTGCCGGCTATGCGCATCACCTGGAAGATATCGCCATCAGGCAGGCGCAGCCGGCCGTTGTAGGCGGTGAAGACCTTGAGCGTGGTAATGCCCTGCCCCACCAACAGGGGAATATCAGCCGCCACCTGCTCGTCAAAGCGGGTGATGTTCATGTGAAAGCCAAAATCCACCGCGGCTTTGGGGTCAGCCTTGGCGTGCCAGCGATCCACGTTCTCGAGCAGCGGGGGCACATCCTGCGAGATAAAGTCGATCACGGTGGTGGTGCCGCCGAACGCGGCGGCCTTATGGCCGGTGTAATGGTCATCGGACGAGACCGTGCCAAACATGGGCAGATCAAAGTGGGTGTGTACGTCCACGCCGCCGGGCAGCACCAGTTTGCCCGTGGCGTCGATCACCTC
>CALDSL010000185.1 GCA_937920255.1 uncultured Anaerolineaceae bacterium
TGTTCCTGTGTCAAAGCCAGTGCGTATTCAATTGAAGTGGGACGGGGAGGTTTGTGTACTTCGTGTGAACCTGTTTTCCCTGTCTCGACAGTGTAAGCAACGATAAGGAAAAGCTATATGCTTTATAACTATTCTCTCGAAAAGTTATAACCATTTTATAACCACTACAAAACCATTTGTCAATGCGTGCAATGGCAAGATGATCATTTTGAAAAGATTGAAACTGGTTTCGGACAATTATGCTATGATTTCAAACCCGCACGGCGATCGCAAAATCCAAGCCGGGCATGGGCGAAACACTGTTATAATCCGTTTACGAACAACCTTTTCACGAGGGAGACCCATGAACACGAGAATTCGCCCATTTTTGATGGTCCTGACGGTTGCGGTTCTGGCGCTGCTGCCAGCCTGCGGGGCAGCCACGCCCGCTGCGCCGACCGTGGACCCGAATGCCATCTACACCCAGGCTGTGCTGACGGTACAAGCCGGGTTAACCGAAACTGCCGCGGCCGCGCCCACCGCCACCGCCACCCCCGAGCCGACGGCCACCACCGCTCCAACCGCCACTCCTGAGCCTCCCACGCCCACGGTAGCCAGCACCCTGGCGCAACCGCAGCCCGGTTCGGCCACCCAGGCGCCCGCTGCGACCTCAGCGCCAGCCGCCGCGCCCACCGTGGCGTTGGGCAAAGCCGGCGACCACTGCCAGTTTGGTTCGCAAAGCCCGGCGGACGGTTTCAGCATCCTGGGCGGCGAACAGAAGCAGGTGTACTGGTCACTGGTCAACACTGGCACCACCACCTGGACAACCGGTTATAAGCTGACCTTTGTCGGCGGGCGGCAGATGTCTGGCACCACCAGCGTTCCGGTGGAAAAAGACGTCAAACCGGGTGACAAATACGAGTTCTACACCATCGTTGTCGGCCCGACGACCAAAGGTACGTTTACGTCCTACTGGAAGCTGTTCAACAGCGGCGGCGCGGCCTTCTGCGAAGTGTATATGAAGTACGTTGTGCCGTAAGCTGATTTGATAAAATCAAAAAAAAAACGCCGGATGGGCCATGGCCCTTCCGGCGTTTTTTGATTCTGGTTACTCGCCTGGATTTTCCTTCTCGGCGCTCTTGATCTGGAATACGTCGAAGTCGCGAGCGACGACGGCGCCGGGGAAGATGGCTTGCGCTTCCTGCAGCACCTCTTTTTCGCGGTAGCGGCGCGAGATGTGGGTCAGGATTAACTGGCCCACCCCGGCATCGCGCGCAAAGGTGGCCGCGCGCGCGGCGGTCATGTGGCCAAACTGGCGCGCCATCTCAGCCTCCTGATTCATATAGGTAGCCTCGATCACCAGCGCGTCCGCGCCGCGCGTCACGTCCATCAGATCATCCAACTCGCCCACGTCACCGATGTGCACCAGGCGGGTGCCGGGGCGGAAATCGCCCAGCACCATGTCCGGCTCGATCGTGCGGCCGTCGGGCAGGGTGACAGCCTTACCCTCCACCAGGTCGCGCCGCCAGGGGCCGGGCTGGATATTGAGCGCATCGGCCTTTTCGGGCAGGAACGGGCGGCGGCCTTTTTCGACGAAGGTGAAGCCCAGGCAGTCCGCTCCGCGGTGCTGCACCGGGAAGGCCGACACGGAAAAGTCGCTGTTTTCAAAGATCGTGCCGCCGCTGATCGGGATCAGGCGGATGGGCATGGGAGCCTGCGCGCCGCGCAGCACCACCCCGTACAGCAGGTCGTGGATGCGCTCGAGCGCGTTGCGCCCGCCGTAGATCTCCATCTCGTCGATCGTTTCCCAGCGCAGGAAGGTGGAAAGCAGCCCGGCCAGCCCCAGAATGTGGTCCAGGTGGCCGTGGGTGATCAAAATTTTGTTCAGGCGTTTGAACCCAATGCCGGACTGCAATATCTGGCGCTGCGTGCCCTCGCCGCAATCGATGAGAAAACGGTGCTCATCGTGCTTGACAACTTGCGCCGGCAGGCTGCGGCGGACCGACGGGGCGGATGCGGAAGTACCCAGGAAAACGATCTCGAACAAGGACAGGCGTTCCTTTCCAAAAGTGTGCCTAATTGTACCACGCAGGGCACGCGCGCCCGGGGGTTTGTCTAACTTCCATGACCACCGCCCAAGTTCAGGCCAATGACACCGAGGACGATCAGCGCTATCGAACCCAGTTTGACCGCCGTCAGCGGTTCGTGGAAGAACCAGTAGCCGATGAGCGTGATGCTGGCCGTGCCCACCCCGGACCAGATGGCATACACGATGCTGAGGTCAATATAGCGCACCGCGAAGTTCATAAATACGGTGCTGATCACGTATAAAATCACCACGGCCGAAGACGGCAGCGGACGGGTAAAACCGTCGGTAAACTTCATCATCGTGGTGCCACCCACTTCAAACAAAATTGCCAGCGCCAGATAAAACCAGCTCATACTCTTCTTCCTCTCTCTCCAAAAAAAGGCCGCTGTGATAAAACAGCGGCCTGTGCGTGCGCGGAAATATGCGGTTATTCGACTTCGCGTTTTTCTTCGACGACCTGGTCAGGGAACAGGCGGGTGAAATACACATCCGCTTTGCCGCTCTCACGCAGCACGACACGCGTGCGGATCACGGCCTGCCCAACCTGCAGGTTGATCTTATCGCGCACGGTGTTGCGCGCGCGGTTGGCTTCCTTCTGGCTGGCGAAGGTGACCATGAGACTTTGTCCGGGTTCCACGGCGCTGATCGCGTCAATCAAACCCTTCCACTTGGCTTCGCGCCGCGCCCAATTTGGCACTTCGGAAGCGCTGACAATTTTGCCAATTTCGTATTCGACTTCTGCCATGCTGTGGTAACTCCTGTGCAGTGTATGCTGCTATGAAATGGTGATCGATGCTCGCTTGGGCTTACAGATGCCCAAAGCCACGTAATGTATCCCAGGTGGCATCCCGGCGTAGTTCGCCGGTCATCATATCCATATCTTCCAATTGATGGAAAATGGCCAGGCGCAAAAAATCGGAAACATTCAGGCCCTTGGCGCTGGCGGCAGCTTCAATGGCTGCCTCAACACCAATGGTAACCAGACAACGAACTGGAGTGCCTACTTTGTTCTTGGGTGAACGCGGCGGACGACCAGGCATGCCATAGCGGACGGTCTTGACGTCTTCGGGGCTCATGACACTCTCCTTGCAGGGGGTATTGGGTTTTCGAACCTTAGTTGTTGTTTGAAAATTATAGCACGAGAATCCGCTACTGAAGAAGGTTGATATATCACATTGGTGGCATTATGTTTTTATGATGTTTGTAGGGGATGGCGCAAAAAAGCAGCCCGCGAGATGATCTTGCGGGCTGCTGGGGCGATGCGGAACTATTGGGTCTTGGCAGGCGCGCGTTTGCGCTGGCGGCGGGTGCGCAGGGTGGATTCATCATCCATGCCCTGCCAGCCGCGGAAGATCTTGTAGGGGAAGGTGCCCAGAACCTGATCGTTGAGGTACCGGCCCTTGGATTCGGATTCCATCAGACCCTGGAAGATCTCTGGCGGCACAGCGTGGTATTCGTAGGCGCGGCCGGTATTGTACAGCACCAGCATGATGCGCCGCTGCGGGTCAAACCCCGCCGCCGCGATGACGCTTGATTCAACTGGATATAAATCGATCATAACGGTATCACTCCTACCGATAAACAGGTTTGCCCAACCGGTAAACCGGGCACATTATCATTATAGATCATCCCGCGGCCGCGGACAGCGGGGAGAAACCGCACGCGCGGATGGATGAATCCCCCACCCGGACCGACCTTTCATTTTTGCTGACTGGTTTGCTACGCCGGTGGCCCAAGCGTGACTATAATAATGTAGTATTTCCACAACCCGGCCGGCGCTCCTGGCCGATAACCTCATATCCTCTTTTTTGTTCTGAATCGTTTTCAGGAGTTTCACCATGCAATTCCAGTCAACCAATCCCTATGCACAGACCGGCTACACCGGTAACCTGGAAGAAATGCTGACCTATATGTTCAAGCAGCCCGGATGGGAACAGAAGGTGCTGGCGGGCGCCGGCATCAGCCTGGTGCCGATCCTCAATTTTGCCACCACCGGCTACATGCTCGACACAATGGAGCGCGTGCGCAACAACCAGACCCCGCCGCTGCCGGACTGGAGCGAAAACATCGGCAAGTTTTTCACCGACGGACTGATGCTGGTGATCATCAACCTGATCTACAGCCTGCCCGCGGTGGTTCTGGCACTGGTAGGCGGCGGAGCAATCGCCGGCATGAGCGCCATGACCGATAACACGGATGCGGTCGGCATGGTCGGCCTGGGGGTGGGCATCATCATGATGCTCCTGGTGTTCGTCTATGCGCTGATCCTGTTCTTCTGGGCGCAGGGCGTCATCGTCAACTACGCCATGAAGCGCACGTTTGCCTCCGGGTTTGAATTTGGCGCGATCTGGCAGATTGTGCAAAAGGGCTGGAAGCGCATGATCCTGGTGGTGGCGGTTGGCTTTGTGTTTGGCATCGCGCTGGGTATCGTGGGCGCGATCGTCAACCTGATCCCGTGCTTGGGCCAGATCATCACGTTTCTGATCGGGCTGCCGGCCGGGTTCTACCTGGTGCTGGTGACCGGGTACAACGCGGCTTTCATCGCCCGCGAGACACTGGGCGCGTAGTCGTGGTTTTGTGAAAACCAACCGGGGAAGCTGAACGGGCTTCCCCGGTTTTTTGGTTTGACCACACATTTTCAGTCGGGGTAAACGATGATTTCCTCTTTGACCAGCGTATCCTTGCGCAGCGTGCGCGCCAGAACGCCCTGCAGTGTGTACTTGAGATAGCCGGGCTCAATCGCAAACGTGGGCGCCAGGTTTTCGGGGAGGGCAAGCGTGAACGGAAACTCCATATATTGCCCGGCTTGCAATTGCGTTTTGCCCGCCAGTTTGGTTTCCGCCACTTTGGTCTGCTTGGAATGATCGTACCCGGTGCCGCTGACATCGCCGACGTACTCGTCGCGCATCAATTCCAGGCGCACTTCACCGGCGCCAAAACTCTTCTGCGGATAGATGCGCAGAAAGCCGGACAAGGCCGCGCCGCGCGTGACCTGGCAGGCCCGCAGGTAGAACGTCATGCGCGCCTCTTCCGGCTCGTTGGCTTCGCCGTATTCGCGCGGCGTCTCACCGGCCGCGTCAACGGGATTGGCGTTCACCACCTGAAATTCGACTTCGGTATTGGTATCGGCCGCCATTTTGCGGTCGATGGTGGCCTTGGCATACCACGCTACGCTGATGATTTCCCCCTTCGAAGAAGACGCCGCGACAGCATCCAGAGTAAAGCTGGTCTCAAAGGTTTGGGCGCCGGGGGCAAGCGTGGTTTCGGGCAGGAAATCGAGACGGTACACCTGCACGTCATTGGTTCCCCAGGTGGTATCGACCTTGCTGTGCCCATCCGAATCGCGGTGCTTGCGCTTGTACTGGTATTTCTGCTGGCAGGTTAGCGTAAAGCGCCCGCCCTGGATCTTCAACTCTTTGTCATTTTGGAGCGAAATGCGGGCATGGATCGTATCGCCTGGCGCATAGATTTGCTTATCCAGCCGGACATCCAGTTGAACCTTGCCGCCCTTGAATATGTCGAACATAACTCCCTCCCTGAAACGTTCGATAGGTGAACACGCTGATATTCTTATCATAGGACGGTTGGATGCATTCTTCAAGGCCAGAAATCTCGTGGCCACCTTACATATTCATCAGAAGTAGGCCTGGCAAACCGAAAACTGCCGGGCAGGCAGGAAGATTCCGGCATGCTTTATGCTATACTGACCATGTTGGGTTTTTGTTAAGACCCGCCCGCAAGAATTCAGTACGTTTCGGCTGGAGGGATGCATGGAAATATATACCGTACCGGTGATCAAACCGGAGGATACCAACTTTATTCTCGGGCAGACCCACTTCATCAAGAGCGTTGAAGATATCCACGAAGCCCTGGTGGGCACCGTCCCCGGTATTCGTTTTGGCCTGGCATTCTGCGAAGCTTCAGGCAAATGCCTGGTGCGCTGGTCCGGCACCGACCCGGAGATGATCGCCCTGGCGCAGCAGAACGCCTTCAACATCGGCGCGGGGCACTGCTTCATCGTCTTTCTGGGGCAGGGTTTTTATCCCATCAACGTATTGAACGCGATCAAGAATGTGCCCGAGGTGGCGAACATCTTCTGCGCCACTGCCAACCCCACCGACGTGATTCTGGCTGATACCGGACGCGGGCGGGCGATTTTGGGCGTGGCGGATGGAGAAAGCCCCAAGGGCATTGAAGGTGAAGAAGATATTGCCTGGCGCAAGAATTTTCTGCGCATGATTGGCTATAAGGCCGGGTAAGCCACCCACAAAGGAGAAGACCCCCATGAAACGTATCATCCCGCTGTTCGTCATCGGCGCGCTGCTGCTTTCGGCGTGCGGCGTGCTGCAACCGGCGCCCGCCGAACCAACGCCGTCGGATGAGATCATCGCCACGCGCGTATCGCAGATCTTAACCACCATGCCGACCGCGACCGCTGCGGCCGAACAACCGTCCATTACACCGCCGCCCACGGGTACGGCCGAACCGGCCACCGAAGAGCCCCAACCGACTGCCACGCTGATCCCGACCGAAGCGCCGACCGCGGAAGTGGCCGCGACGCAGGCGGGTGACGCCGGCGGCGGGGCGCCGGAAGCTACGGACGATGGTTCGGGCGCCGGCGGCGGCGGGCCTACCACCGATTCAACTGCCGATGCAGGCGGGGGCGGCCCATCTACCACCGGCACGCCGGACGCCGGCGGGGGTGGTCCTGCCACAACCGGCACGCCAGATGCGGGCGGCGGCGGACCGGCCCTGATCCCCACCCCGGTGCCGACGATTTCACCCACTCCGGTCGCGGACGCGGGCGGCGGCGGACCGAACATCCCCACGCCTCCACCGACCGTTTCGCCGGTGCAAATTGGCACGCCGGTTCCGGATGCGGGCGGCGGCGGACCCACCCCGCCCCCCACCCTGACCGTCCCGGCCAGCGATATGCGCAACCGGCTGGGCAACCCGGCCTTCACCGACCCGATGGACAACGGCAACAACTGGCCCACCGGCGTGGACGTGCAGGGCTTCACCAGCATCGCGTTCAATGAGGGGCAGATGCAGTTGACCAGCCTGAAGACCACCAGCGGCTGGCGCATGTCGACCTACGGCGCGGAGCTGCGCGATTTCTATATTGAAGCGCGCGTAACCCCGGGCCAGTGCACCGGCAACGACCGCTACGGCATTTTCTTCCGCGTGCCCGAGCGCACCAAACCCGAACAGGGCTACTGGTACGGCTTCACCTGCGACGGGCGCTACGCGCTGCAGAAGTGGGACGGCAAGGCCGAGCCGGACGGCGTGGTCAGCAACCTGATCTATTGGAAGAAGAGCACCGCCCTGAACGCCGGCCCCAACGCCACCAACATGATGGGCGTGATGGCCATCGGCAGCCGGATTTACCTGTACGCCAACGGCCAGTTGATCGATGTGGACGAAGATAACACCTGGCTGAAGGGCGCGTTTGGCATGTTCGTCGGCGGGCGTGAGACGCCCAATTTCACCATCAAGGTGGATGAAATCAGCGTGTGGACCAACCCGGTCGCGCC
>CALDSL010000186.1 GCA_937920255.1 uncultured Anaerolineaceae bacterium
CGCCGCTTTGGGTGCTGACCCGGCCTTTGCCGCCGCGTAAATCGCCATTCCATTCCGCATTCGCGGAACGCAAAAGATCTGCCATTTTCTCTCCCTCCAATAGGTGTAAGTGGTTGTTGTTAATTATTCGGTTTGCTGGCAGTGCCGTACGCTTCGACGGGGCTCAGCGTACTTGTTTATTGTTTTGCTTATCGTCCCGCCTCGCAGGACGTTCTGGTATTATTATATAGTATTTTGATCGGAGATCGAGTTTTTGTACAGCCGTGCGCGCCAAACATCGAACCGCGACTCATCGAGGTCGCGGTTCGATGTATCAACAGGCTGCGCGGGATTGGGTTTTACCGGCGCTCGCGGCGGTAGGTGGAGACGGTGCGGGTGGAGGGACGGTACAAAAGCAGCCAGACCAGCCGCACGACCAGCCAGCCCACCAGCAGGTAAACCAGCATACCGATCAGCGCGGGGATGTCCAGGGCGAAACCACCCAGCGAGGGCACGGCGGTGAGGCCCATGAACGGCCACAGGAAGATATCCGTCACACCGTAAACCAGCGAAGCAAAACCGCTGGCGGGGTTGGCGCCAATGAGCATCAACGCCACGCGGATGGCGATCATACCAATGATGATCCCAAACATCAGCCAGATGAACTGGGTCAGGCGCTGCAGACCGACATAGCGCTCGGCAGCGTTATCCTCAACCACCTGCTGGGCTACTTCGGCGGTGCCGGTATCGACGATCACGTGCTCTTCCCGGCGGTCATATGGATCTTGAATAGACATTCTCTCCTCCTTAAACCAATAAAAACAACATTAATACGTTAAAGCAAACATGCAGCATCACTATACAATGCTGGATTCAGGGCGGAAAGCCCGGTTTTCCTGGGGTTTATCACGGAATTCCCCGCCCGGGCGTAGGGAAATCCCGCTGTGAGGTTAGATGTCCCAGCGCTCCGGCAGATTGACAAACGTGCGCGGCGCCTCCACCGGTTCTTCCATATCGCCTGTCATGTAGATATAGGTCTTTTCGGCGTTGCTGCTGAAGGCCGCCGGGTTACCGTCGCGGTCGAGGGCGACGATATTCATTTCGCTGCTGTACGGCCCGCCGAGATCGAGCAGATCGCGCATGGCCTGGATGCCGGCCTGTTCGAGGGACAGACCCATCTTCATGTATAGCACCAGGCTGCGGGCAGTGCCGGCGCGGATCGACATTTCGCCCATGCCGGTGCAGGCCGCGGCCCCGTAGCGGTTGTCGGCGTACAGCCCGGCGCCGATGACGGGCGAATCGCCCAGGCGGCCGGGATATTTACCGTACCAACCGCTGGTGCTGACTCCGCCGCAGATATCGCCCTGGCTATCCATGACCAGGAAGTTGACCGTGCCGACCGTTCGACGCGGATTGCTCAGCTCGCGCACCAGTTGCGCCAGGTCGTCGCGCCCGGCCAGGCCGGGGATGGCCTCCTCGGGCAGCGCCGACTGCACCATCTTGCGCCAGCCCATTTCGGCTGGCCGGGTGAGCATGTCGCGCGCTTCCAGGCCCATCTCGCGCGCGAAGCGGTCCGCGCCTTCACCGACCAGAAAGACATGCGGCAGCATTTCCATCACCTTACGCGCCACCGAAATGGGGTAGCGGTAGCCCTTTAGGCAGCCGACAGCGCCGGCCATCAGCGTGCGGCCGTGCATGATGCTGGCGTCGGTTTCGACTTCACCCAGAATGGAAGGGAACCCGCCGTAGCCCACGGAATGGTCAGACGGGTTATCTTCCACTTCGTGGATGCCTGCCTCGATCGCGTCGAGCGCGGATCCGCCCGCGCGCAACACGTCCATTGCCTGCCGGATGCCAACACTGCCGTTCTTACTGGCGACCACGATCATAACGCAACCTCCTGGTGGGAAAGAATGGATGAGTTGATTATAGTACCGGAGAATTTAAACACGAATGAGAACGAATGGGCCGAATGACACGAATAAAGCTTTCAAATCGCTTTTAGGTTTATTCGTGCTATTCGGCTTATTCGTTCCCATTCGTGTTAAATGTTTTAATCTTTAAGTGCCTTTCTGGCAGCGGCGGATGGCGCGGGAGAGGCGGCGGATGCCTTCATCGATGCGGGGCTCGGGGGTTTCGGAGAAGTTGAGGCGGATGTGGTGCGATTCGCGGCCGTCGGCGTAAAAGAGCGACCCGGGGGCGAAATCCACGCCCTCTTCGACCGCCAGCGGATAGAGCGCGCCGGCGTTCACGCCCTCCGGCAGGCGCAGCCAGATGAACAGACCGCCCTGCGGCGTGACCCACTCCGCGCCCTCGGGCATGTGATGGCGCAGCGCAGCCGTCATGCGGTCGCGGTAGCGGCGGTAGAGCCGCCGCGCGCGGTGCAGATGGGCCTGATAGCGGCCAACATTGATATACGCTTCCAACGCGCGCTGCATCAGGTTGGCAGTGGCAATGTCGTTCAGATACTTCCAGCGCAAAAGCTGCTCGTACACCGGGCCGTGAGCCACGATATAACCCACGCGCAGGCCGGGCATCAGGATTTTCGAGAAGGTGCTGACGTAGATCACGCGCCCGTCGGGATCCATGGCCTTCAAAGCGGGCTGGGCATGGCCTTCGTAGCGCAGATCGCCCACAAATTCATCTTCGAGAATAGGAACATCGTACTGCCCGGCCAGGGCGATCAACTGGCGGCGGCGGATGCTACTCAGGCACGCGCCGGTGGGATTGTGAAAGGTTGGGATGGTGTAGATCAGGCGCGGGCGTTCGCGTTGGAGGATTTCTTCCAGCAAATCCATGCGCATGCCGTCAGCGTCCACGGGCACGCTGGCTACGCGAACGCCCAACGCGCGCATCAGGCTGAGGGTGCCGGGATAGGTGGGCGCCTCCACCAGCACGGTATCGCCCTGGCGCAGCAGCAGCGTGCTCACCAGCCACAGCGCCTGCTGCGAACCGGAGGTAATGATGATCGTATCCGGGTGGGCGAGAATGCCCTGATCGGCGAGAATGTGCGAGATGGTGGTGCGCAGTGGAAGATAACCGGCGTTGGGGCCGTAGGTAAGCGATTCGGTACGGTCGCGTGTCAGCACAGACTGGATCGACTTGCGGAATTCGTCCACCGGAAAGAGTTCGCCCGAGCCGACGCCGCGCGAGAAGCAGATGAAATCCTCGCCGCCAGGGGGTGGCGCAAGCTCAAAGCTGTCCTGGCTGGTCAGCGCGGCTTGCCGGCGCAGTTGCATCTGCCAGGCGGGCCAGACAGTTTCGCCGGCCGGTTGCCCGGCTCGGGCGTGGACGCCATCGAGCAGGCGGGCAACAAAGGTGCCGCTGCCCAGACGGCGGTAGATCAGGCCCTCAGCTTCCAGCTCGGCGTAAGCGTTGTTGATAGTGATGCGGTTGACGCCAACCGAGTCGGCCAGGTCGCGCGAGGACGGCAGGCGGGTTTTCTCGGCCAGCGCGCCGCATTGGATCTCATTGCGCAGGAAAGAGGCGATTTGCTGGTAAAGAGGGGTTTCACTGTCGCGGTCGATGGGAATACGCATAAGAGCCTCCGGATATACCAATCTTATGCGATTATTGAGGGTTTGGGTAGTACCAGTTTGGAATAATAGTAGTAGTCAGTATGGTAGGCCTGCTCTATGAGCATGCCTACCATACTGACTACTACTATTTATACTTTTCAGCGCCTTATGGGCAGTTTTCGATGTTATTGATGGCTTCCTGAATGCGCTCGACGCGCGAGGCGGGGTTGGGATGGGTGCTGAAGAACTCCGGCGGTCGCCCACCTTCGCTGGCTTCGTCCAGAATGCGCATCACATCCACCATCTCGGCCGGGTCGTAACCGGCATCGCGCATAAAGCACACGCCCAGCATGTCCGATTCCAACTCATCGTCGCGGCCGTACTTCATGTTGATGAGGTTGCCGATGAGCATGGCCATCTGCGCGGTGCCGACACTGTTCGGGTCGTTGGGATCGTAGGCGGCGATGACGGCGGCGCCGGTGAGACCTTGGGTGAGCTGCTGCTTTGCGATCTGCTCGGCGGAGTGCCGGCCGACCACATGGCCAATCTCATGCCCCAGCACGCCGGCCAGTTGGCCTTCGGTGGTAAAGCGCATGAGCAACGCGTCGGTGATAAATATCTGGCCGCCGGGCAACGCAAATGCGTTGACGGTTTGATCATCATTGAGCACGTAGAAATCGAACTGATACGGGGAACTGCCCGCCGGCGACTGCTGCACAATACGGTTGCCAATCTCATTGACAATCGCCTGCTTGCTTTCATCCGGGTCCAGGCCGCCAAACTGCTGCGCCATCTGCGGGGCGGCTTCCACGCCCAAAGCAATCTCCTGCTCGGGGCTGATGTTGACACGCTGGTTCTCACCCGTCACTGGATTGGGCGCGCTCATCGAAAAATAGGAAATCAATGAAAAGATGGCGATGGCCGCGGCGATCAGCAGCCTGCCGCCGGAAAACCGGCCTCCTCGTGAAACACGTCTACCGTACATCGTTCTTCATCCTCCAATAAACAACAAAAAACCACATAATTCATCCAACCTGTTTACGAGGAAAGGGAGCAGACCTGTGCGGTACTGCTCCCTTTCCGCCGTACAACCTACAACCCATCACGTTACACAGGAGAGTGACCCGGAAT
>CALDSL010000187.1 GCA_937920255.1 uncultured Anaerolineaceae bacterium
ACCGCGCGCGAGGGGTGGGTAGTTGTAGGCCAGGATCTGGATCTCGCTCACGGCATTGTTGATCGCGCCGAAGTGTTCCAGCACCGCCTCGGCGGTGGGGTTGATGGTGTAAGGAGCTGCCACCATAATGCCGTCCGCGCCGGCTTTTTCACAGAACACGGCGCGTTCCACCGCTTCCTGCGTATTCTGCCAGGTGGCGCCGACCACCACCGCGATGCGACCCGCGGCGGCTTCGACCGCCACTTCCACGCACTTCTTATACTCTTCCAGCGTCGGCGCGTAGAACTCGCCCATGCAGCCAAAGGCCACCGTGCCGTGCACGCCCGAGCGGGCCAGAAAGTCGACGTTCTCAGCCAGGCCGTCATAGTCGGCCGACTGGTCTTCCTTGACCGCAAACGGAACCAGGGGGAATACACCGAGCAAGGGTTTTCGAGATGGAGAAGCGTTACTCATCAAAACAGATCCTTTCGTGGTTGGATAATTGGATCGGAGACTAGAATTCCGCGCCCCAGCGGCTGCTTTCGCCCACGTAGAACCCGGTGGGCCAGGGGTCACGCGGGTCTAGCACAAACTGCTGGATGCCGGAGATATACGCGCTGCCGCGAATGGTGGGAACCACCGCCGTGAGGTCGCCAACTTTGGTTTCTTCGATCAGCTTGCCGTAGAACTTGCTGCCGATGATGCTTTCGCTGACGAATTCATCGCCCAATTTTTGCAGGCCCTTGCCGTAGCGGAAGGCCATTTCGGCCGAGGTGCCGGTGCCGCACGGCGAGCGGTCGATGCCTTCGGCCGAGTACAGCACCGCGTTGCGGGTGGTCACGCCCGGGGTCGGCGATTCGGAGATAAAGCGCACGTGCGAGCAATTGCGGATGGTGGGGTACAGCGGGTGCACCACTTCCACGCCCTGGTCGTAGATCGCATCGCGGATGAGGGTGCCCTTATGGATGATCTCTTTGGCCGAGGACGGCTCGATCTTGATCCCCACCGATTCGGCCGGGACGATGGCGTAGAAGTTGCCGCCGTAAGCGATATCCAGGCAAACTTTGCCAATTTCCGGCACGGTCAATTCCAGGTTTTCTTTGTACAGGAACGATGGAATATTCTGCAGGGTCACATCTTTGGCCACGCCGTCTTCCACGCGCACCGTTGCGCCCACCAGGCCGGCAGGTGTGTCCAGGACCAGTTTGGTCACCGGCTCGGTCACCGGCACAATGCCGGTTTCAACCAGCACCGTCACGGTGGCGATGGTGCCGTGGCCGCACATGGGCAGGAAACCGCTGACCTCGATGTAAATCACGCCGATATCCGCGCCCGGGGTGCAGGCCGAGGTGATGATGCTGCCGGACATATGGCTGCTGCCGCGCGGTTCGAACATCAACATCTTGCGCAGGTCATCGAGATTTTCTTTGGCCCACAGCCACTTTTCCTGGAATGTGTTTCCGGGTATGGTTGGGACACCGCCCACCACCACGCGGGCCGGTTCCCCTTCGGTATGTGAATCTACTGCGGAAATAATCTTCTTGAATTTCATCGATCCTGTCTCCTTATTTGATAACCCGACTTGCTGGCTGTCTCGTACCCTTCGACGGGGCTCAGGGTACTTGTTTACGATTTATTAGTCCCGCAAGGCTTGACCGGTTGTTCAGGTTCGCTCAATAGGCGGCTGGCGTCAGCCAACCACCAGCAGGTCGCGTTCCAGGCTGCTGAGCACGCGGCAGCCCGTCTCGGTTACCACCACGTTATCTTCGATGCGCACACCGCCGCGCCCCGCGATATAAATGCCCGGTTCGACAGTGAACGTCATCCCGGGCATTAATTTGGTTTCATTCTGCGCGAACATGTACGGATCTTCATGCACGTCCATGCCGATTCCGTGGCCGGTGCGGGTGAGGAAGTACTCCTCATATCCGGCCTGGGTAATCACCGCGCGCGCAGCCACGTCCACATCCCCGGCGCGCGCGCCAGGCGCGGCCGCCTGGCAGCCGGCCAGGTTGGCCTGCCGGACGATGCCCGCGATCCGCGCGAAATCCGCGTCCATCTTCCCAAGAATAAAGGTGCGGGTTAGATCCGAAATGTACCCCTGGTAAGCGGCGCCCCAATCCACCACCAGCAAATCACCTTCCTGCAGCCTGCGCCCGGTGGGCGTGGCGTGCGGGTTCGCGCTGTTGAGTCCACTGGCCACGATGGGGGGAAACGCCACGCCCGGGCTGGAACCGGCGCGCAGGAGTTGCAGGGTCAGCTCCGCGGCCAGCTCGGATTCGGTCACGCCAACGTTGACCGCCGGCAGGAAGGCCAGCAGCGCCTGCTGGGCAATATCCACCGCGTGCTGCATCTTCTCAATCTCGGCCGCGTCTTTGGTCATGCGCAGCGCCGAGAGCAGTTCGTCATGCGTATCAAAGCTGGCGGCGGGCGCGGCGCCCTCCAGGTAGCGCAGCTCCAGCACGCGCAAGGCGCGCGCCTCGACGCCCACGCTGCCGCGCAGCCCGCCCAGCGATTCGACGGCGGCGGCAAACGCCGCGTCCCATTTGGACGGGTCCTCGCCGTAAGCAAACAGCCGCACCGGAAAGTCGCAGGCTTTGGCGCGCCCGGTTTCGAACTCGGGCAGCACCAGCGTCACCGGCATTTCCGGCGCAAAGAAAGCCACCACCGGGCGCTCCATCAGGTCAAAGCGCAGGCCGGTCATGTATTCCAGGTTGTTGCCGGCGTTAATCGCAAAAGCCGATAAACCGGCATCCTGGATCAGCGAGAAAAATTTCTCCTGGCGAGCCTGGTGGTGTGACAAATCAGGGGACATTCGCACAACCGCTCCTCAAGCAATGAATAGGCTGTCTGTGCTGGTTAAGGTCAACGATGGATCAGTTTGGGGAAAACAAAACGGGAAACGTTCACGAACAAACACTAAGCCACGGGCATTTTGGAGTTCATCTCCGCATTTTCCATGATCTTCTCGACCCGCAGCAGGTGCGCTTTCATGCGCACGCCCGCGAGGGTGGCATCGCTTCTCTGAATGGCTTCGTAAATGCTGCGGTGCTCCGCCAGGGCCTCCTCCCAGCGCCCGGCCACGCTAAAGCTGGTGTGGCGCATGAGAGTCACCCACAACTGCTGGCCCATCAGGTCGTGGATCATCTGCTGCGTGGCGATCAAAATCGGGTTTCCGGTCGCGCGCGCGATCTCCATGTGGAATCTGCGATCGCCTTCCGAGAAGGCATCGCCAATCACCTGAACCCGCGAGTGGTCCGCTTCGATCCACTCCAGAATTTCAAGGATCCTGTGAAGCGACGCCTCAGTGCGGCAGCCCGCGGCCAGCGAAGCGGTGGCCGGCTCGATGATTTTGCGCGCCTGAAGAATGGAAAATGGGCTTTCGCCCATGTTGGCCGCGGGCGCGTCCAGCAGGGGGTTTTGCTGCGGCTCGCACACGAACGTGCCCTGTCCCAAAATGGTTTCCACGCGGCCCAGCATCTGCAGAACCGTCAGCGCTTCGCGCAGTGATGCGCGGCTGACTTCCAACTGGCGCGCCAGGCTGCGCTCGGGCGGCAGGCGCATCCCCGGTTGAAAATCGCCGCGCTCAATCAGATCCAGGATCTGTTCGACGATCTGGTTGTAGACGCGCTGCTGTTTTATGGGGGTTATGGGACTCTGGGGAGAAGCCATGCCATTCCTTACGCAGGGGGCAAGTCAGGTCTGGTGGTCTGACCAGATCATAGCACGTCGGAATAGTCAAAAAAAGTTACATCTTACATGGAAAATATATGACGTTTGACAGTATAAACCTTCTTCAAGATAATCAACAATGATTTTGGAGACGCGCGTACGCCGCGTTTTGGTTGAATTTCAAACTAAAGTACCGTGAATCCCTATCCATTGTATACAATTAGTTACTATTACCAGACTTTTTATCGATAACCGCTGAAAAAAGGTAATCATTCTACCTGCATTGTATACAAATTTATCTCAAAACAGCCTGCATCTGGCTGCCCGGGTATGCCATTGGAAAATCAGACACCCACCCCGCTGCATTCAACCCATAATGTAATCGCCGCCAGGCTGCGCGAACAGATCCTGGCCGGCCGCTACGCCCCGGGCGCGCGGCTGGTACAGGATGAGCTGGCCGCCGAGTTTGGCGTCAGCCGCACGCCGATCCGCGAGGCGCTGGCTTTTTTGGAGCGCGAAGGCCTGGTGATCATTGCGCCCAATGTGGGCGCGTCGGTGGCGCCGTTCTCGCTGGATAACCTGATCGATATCTACACGGTGCGCGCCGCGCTGGAAAGCCACGCCACTTACCTGGCCGCGGCCAATATGGATGAGGAGCACATTGCCGAACTTCAGAATTGGCTTGAAGCGATGGGCACCTCGCTGGCCGCCGGCGATTTTGAAGGACTGGTGAACGCGCACAACCAGTTCCACACGGTCATCTATGCCGCCGCGGGCCGCCCGCGCCTGTACGACCTGATCGTGCGCTACATGTGCCAGGCAGATAAGTATATGCGCCTGTCGCTCACCGTGGGACGCGGCGCTGCCGACCCGATCCATGAGCACAAAGATCTGGTGCAAATTCTTAAATATCAGGACGCCGAAGCTGCTGGCAATCTGATGCGCAACCATCTGGAAACGACCATGCAGGAGCTGGAAGAAATCGTCCAGCGCCAGCAAAATCCCGCGCGCTGAGTTGAGAGAAAGGAGGAGCGCAAGAACACAACCCCCTGCTCGTATTCCACATTCCCGTATATCAAAATCAAATCAATAAGACGAAGCGAAAGTGAGGAGATTCGATGTCTAAGGTTTTTCGAGTTCTTTCGACCCTGATCGTCGTAGTCGTGCTGGCAGCCGCCTGCACGCCCGCTGCTGCCCCCACCCAAGCTCCCGCTGAAACCAGCCCCACCACCGCGCCGGAACAGCCCGCCGCGCCAACGGAAGCTGCCCCCGCCGCAGAAGCGCCCACCGAGGCGCCCGCCCCCGCCGCCGAGACCGAGCCGGTTGTTATCAACGGCCAGATCGGCGCCAATGATCCCCGCAGCATTGACCCCCAACGCGCGGTCGACACCCGCGACTGGGGACTGGTCAACCAGTTCTTCCCCAGCATGGCCATTCAGGACCTGGAAACGGGCGAGCTCGAGCCCGCCATGGCCGAGAGCTGGGAAGTTTCGGATGACGGCCTGGTCTTCACCTTCCACATGATGGAAAACGTGCCGTGGGTACGTTTCAACGCCGACACCGGCCAGGTGGAAGAAGTGAAAGATGACAGCGGCGCAACTCGCTACGTCACCGCCAACGACTTTGTCTACGGCTTCATGCGCGCGCTCAACCCCGAAACTGGCTCCCCAGCCGCTTACATGCTCGCCCCGTATATCGTGGGCGCGGCAGAATATAACGCCGGCACCGGCGCAGCGGAAGATGTGGGCCTGCGCGCGGTGGATGAGTACACTTTCGAAGTCACCGCCCCCGAAAAAGTAGGCTTTGCCCTGGCTATTTATAGCATCATCAACTCCAAGGCCACCCCCCAGTGGGAGATCGAAGCCAGTGGTGATTCATGGACCGAGCCGGAGACGATCAACACCTACGGCCCGTACGCCCTCAAGGGCTGGGAACATGAAGCCACCATGACCTTGATCAAGAACCCATTCTGGCCCGGCAGCGAAGGCATCCAGCAGCCCAAGATCGATGAGATCAACCTCAAGTTCATCGACGAGGTCGTTGGCCTGCGCGATTTCGAAGCCGGCAGCGTGGATTGGACCATCGTCCCCGGTGACCAGATCGCCCGCCTCAAAGCCGACCCGGCGCTGTCCGAGCAGTTAGCCATCGTCCCGGGCGTGTGCGTCCAGGCCTGGAACTTCAACACCACCAAACCTCCGTTCGACAACGTGCACATCCGCCGTGCCTTCAACTACTCGGTTGACCGCAACAGCCTAGTCGACAACGTGCTGACCGGTGGCCAGACGGCGGCTGTGTTCTACACCCCGCCGGGCGTGCCCGGCGCGCCTTCGGCTACCGACGCCGCCAAGCAGGTTCAGCTCTACAATCCCGAGAAAGCCAAGGAAGAACTGGCGCTCGGCCTGGCCGACCTCGGCCTGACCTCCGTCAGCGAGCTGCCCGCCATCACCCTCGAATTTGGCAATGCCGCCGAACTGAGCGCGGTGGGCCAGACCCTGCAGGCCATGTGGCTGGAGAACTTAGGCATCCAGGTGGAAATCGCCCAGATCGACAACACCGTCTACTGGTCGAAGCAGGAAGAGGACGGCGGCCAGATCCACCGCGGTGGTTGGTGCCCGGATTACAACGATCCCAACAACTACCTGCGCGACGTCTACCGCTCCGACTCGATCTACAACTACGGCAAATGGAACAACGCCGAGTTTGACCGCCTGATCGACGAAGCCCGCGTGGAAACAGACCCGGCCAAGCGCCTGGAGATGTACACCCAGGCTGAAACGCTGCTCAGCGTGGAAGATTCGGCTACGATGGTGCTGTACTACGCCGGCCGCCCGCAACTGACTCGCCCCGGGCTGCAGCGCACCTTCTCCCCGGCTGGTACCGAGTACTTCTGGGATTGGGAAGTGACCGAGTAACCGCAATTCGCCGCATTATCATGGGGACGGCCGCGCTCGTGGGCCGCCCCCACACCCCTTTTCTCGACCGTCCTCCGACAGAAATCTTCGTCCCCAGAGAGGAGCGAATATTTTGGGAAAATTCGTCATCCGGCGTATTTTGTGGATGTTCCTGGTGCTGTTTGTGGTTTCGGTGGTCACCTTCCTGCTGATGCACGCCGTGCCCGGCGGGCCGTTTACTGCCGAAAAACGACTGCCGGCAGCCACACTGAAACAACTGGAAGCCAAATATAACCTGGATGCGCCCCTGCACATCCAGTATGTGACGTATATCCGCGACATTATGGTCCCAGTAGTGACCGACGGCAAGAAGAACGCCGCGCTGGACCATAAGTACCTGATCAATATCCAGCTCAAGGATGAAAAGAACACCGTCATCCGCTGGATGGATTTCGGCCCCTCGTTCCGCAACGTCAACCGCACCGTGTCCGACATCTTCCGCGATAATCTGCCGGTGTCGATGCGCCTGGGCGGCGCGGCGCTGCTGGTGACGATGTTTATCGGACTGCCCCTGGGGATCGTCTCCGGCTTAAAACGCAATTCGCTGGTCGATTACACCGCCATGGCTATCGCGGTGCTCGGCGTTTCCGTGCCAGTCATCATCCTCGGCCCGCTACTGCAATACGCCCTGGGGGTGCAGGCAAAAATTCTGCCGGTCAGCGGCTGGGGCGATTTCAAGCACCTGATCCTGCCCGCCTTCGCGCTCGGCATCGCCGATTCCGCGCTGGTGGCGCGCCTGACCCGCGCCAGCCTGCTCGAAGTACTTAGCAAAGACTATATCCGCACCGCGCGCGCCAAAGGCCTCGCGGAGCGGTTGGTGGTGTTCCGCCACGCCTTGCGCAACAGCCTGATCCCGATCATCACCGTCACTGGCCCGATGATCGCTTACATTCTTACCGGTACGTTTGTGGTCGAAACCATCTTTGGCATCCCCGGCATGGGGCGCTTCTTTGTCACCAGCATTTCCGGCCGCGATTATCCGGTGATCATGGGCGCGGTGCTGCTGTTTGCCATCTTCCTGGTGCTGGCCAATACCCTGGTCGATATTGTCTATATCTGGCTTGACCCGCGGATTAGCTATGAATAATACACCCCCTGCAGTCGAAATCGCGCAACTACCCGGAACCGACCAGCCCGTGTTCACCAAGAGCCGCAGCCTGACGCAAGACGCGTTGCTTCGCCTGACGCGCAACCGCGCCGCGGTCGCCGGGGGGATCATCATTCTTATCTACATCGTGGTGGCCCTGTTCGCCCCCTTGATCGCGCCACGCACCTACGACCAGGTGTCCTTTGCCAGCACCAACTCGGCCCCCAGGTGGGTGACGCGCATCTTCCCCAGCATGAAACCGGTGGACGAAGGCGGTTATGTAAAAGTCAACGAGGATTATGCGCTCGGGTCGGATAAGCTGGGACGCGACCTGTTCAGCCGCATTCTCTACGGCTCGCGCATCTCGATGTCCGTGGCAGTGGTTGGCCCGGTGATCAGCATCGTCATCGGCTTTCTGGTGGGTCTGATCGCTGGCTACAAGGGCGGCTGGGTGGATAACCTGCTCATGCGCATCGTCGATATCATGTACGCCTTCCCCACCATGCTGCTGATCATCCTGCTGATGGCCTTCTTCCGCGCTGGGGTAGGTGGCGAAGAGATGGGGCCGCTGGTGGCGTTTATGACCAAACTGGACGCCTCGATGGGCGGCCTGCTGTTCATCTTCATCGGCATCGGGCTGACGGCCTGGATGGGCGCAGCGCGCCTGGTGCGCGGCCAGGTGTTGGTGACCCGCGAGCAGGAGTACGTCACCGCCGCGCGCGCCATCGGCGCGCCGCCGGCGCGCATCATCAGCCGCCACATTCTGCCCAACGTGATCGGCCCGCTGATCATCACTGAAACCATGGCCATCCCCAGCTACATTTCGTACGAGGCGTTTCTCAGCTTCATCGGCCTGGGCGTTAACCCGCCCACGCCAAGCTGGGGCGGCATGATCTCGGAAGGCGCGCTGCTGATCCAGAACTACCCCAACCAGGCGCTGTTCCCGGCCCTGGCGCTGTTCCTGCTGGTATTTTCGTTCAACTTCCTGGGCGACGGCCTGCGCGACGCGCTCGACCCGACCCTGCGAGGATCGGAATAACCGTAGCTCTTAAACCAATCTTGAACTAGTTGGGTTTCGCGCAAGTGTGGATTGATATTCAACGTTGGTTTGCGCTCAACCCAACCTACTAGAACTCGACCCGACGTTGCGGGGGTCGGAATAAGGAGCCTTCATGAAACAAGACCTTGATCATCTGATGCGAGAGCGCGGCCTGGACGCGATGGTGACCATGGGCAAGCTCAACGGCAACCCCTCGCTATTTTACATGACCAACGGCGCGAAAGTCATCCGCGCGCATGTGTTCCAAAAAGCGGGCAGCCCGGCGCTGTTTCTCAGCGCGCCCATCGACCGCGAAGAAGCCGCGGCCAGCGGGATGCAGGTGCTGACGCTCAACGACTTTGATTACGAAAACATTCTCAAAGAGACACCAGATTTGCTCTCCGCGCAGGCGGAGTTGCTGCGCCGCGTGTTCGAGCACCTGGACGTGCGCGGTCGGGTGGGGTTTTACGGCGCGTACGAGCTCAACGCCGCCTGGGCGCTGCTCAACGCGGTGCAGGAGCGTATCTCCGGCATCGAAGTTGTGCCGGAGTTCGAACAATCCATCATCGACGTGGCCCGCGCCACCAAAGACGACGCTGAGGCCGCGCGCATCCGCGAGGTCGGCCGGCGCACCGAGCTGGTTTTCGCCGGCACGGTCGAGTATATGCGCAGCCACAAGGTGAAGAATGAGACGCTGGTCAAGCCTGACGGCTCGCCGCTGACCATCGGTGACATGCACAAGGAGATCAACCGGCTGCTGGGCGAGCAGGGCTTGGACGTGCCCGAGGGCATCATCTTCGCCATCGGCCGCGACGCCGGCGTGCCGCATAACAAGGGCAACCCGCCAGACCCAATGCAGTTTGGCAGGAGCATCATCTTCGACATGGGCACGCGCGAGATGAACGGCGGTTACTACTACGATATGACGCGCACTTTCAGCCTGGGCTATGCCACCGACGAAGTGCAGCAGGCGTATGAAGATGTCAAACTCGCCATTGAAACCGTGATGGCCGATTTTGAATTGGGTGCGCCGGTGCGCCGCTATCAGAACCTGGCCTACGACATCCTCGAGAGCCGCGGCCACCCCACCACGCGCACCGATCCGCGCGGCTATGAGGGCTTTATCACCGGTTTGGGGCACGGCATCGGCCTGGCGGTGCACGAAGATCCGTTCTTCACCGCCAAGGAGACCAACCCGCACGTGCTGAAACCCGGGATGATCTTCACCACCGAGCCGGGCGTGTATTACCCCAGCCGCGGCTTCGGCGTGCGCATCGAAGACGTGACCTGGATCGACGGCCAGGGCAATTTCCACAATACCACGACCTTCCCCAAGGAGCTGGTCATCCCCTTCTAGCTCCAGGAGCGCCCCCCGGCAGCGGGGGGCGTTTTTTATCAGGTAGAGAAGCAAAACCTTGAGTCTCCACCTGGCAAAGGTGGATACAATAATAAGCGCAGGCGATACGCGCCACACCATCCAGCACACAATATTCGAAAGGAAACGCTCATGACCGACAGCGAGCTCCTCTATCTCTCGCGCGCCGATGTGGAAGCGGTGGGGCTGGAGATGGAAACCATCATCCAGCTTCTGGAGCAGGCCTTCGTGGAATACGGTTCCGGGCGCGCCGAAATGCCGCCCAAAATTGGCATCCACACCCAGCCGGATGCTTTCATCCACGCCATGCCGGCTTACATTCCCGCCATGCAGGCCGCCGGGCTGAAGTGGGTGGGCGGCTACCCGGAAAACTATACGCATAACCTCCCCTATATCACCGGGCTGATCGTGCTCAACGATCTGATCACCGGCCTGCCGTACGCGGTGATGGACAGCACCTGGATCACCGCCTACCGCACCGGCGGGGCCACGCTGCTTTCTGCCATCCGCCTGGCACGCCCCGATAGCCAGGTGGCTGGCATCATCGGCTGCGGGGTGCAGGGCCGCACCAACCTGGAAGCGCTGATGACGCGCTACCCCATCCGGCGCGTGTTCGCCTATGACATTTCCACCGCCGCCTGCCAGCGCTACTGTGAAGAAATGTCGGATCGTTTTAATATCGAAGTCATCCCGGTGGATGAGCCGCGCCAAGCGGTGGTGGACTGCGACCTGGTGGTCACCGCCGGACCGATCCGCAAGAAGATTGTGCCCACCATCCAGCCTGGCTGGTTGAAGCCGGGGGCCTTCGCCAGCTCGGTCGACTTTGGAAGCTGCTGGAGCCTGGAATCGCTGCG
>CALDSL010000188.1 GCA_937920255.1 uncultured Anaerolineaceae bacterium
GGCCTGGCCAAGCAGAACGAGGAACTGTTCCTGCCCGGCCACAGCCATTCGCTGCTGCTGCCGCGCAACTCGCAGGGGCTGTATCTGGTGCAGCGCATCCGCGATGAGGCCCACCGCTTTGCCATCACCGCCCACCGCAAACGGCGCGGCAAGATCGGCCTGGCCTCGCGGCTCGAGCAGGTGCCCGGCATCGGCCCGGTCAAACGCAAAGCACTGCTGCTCAAATTCGGCAGCGTCGAAAAAATCCGCGACGCCAGCCTGGCCGACCTGACCACCGTCCCCGGCATCACCGAAGACCTCGCGCAGGCGTTGAAAACGCAGTTGGAATAAAAAAGCATCACGAATTTCACGAATTAGACGAATGGCACCAATATTTTTATATACTTTTTTTCCATTCGTTATATTCGTCCCATTTGTGGTATTCGTGATGCTTTTTGTTTTTTGGCCTTTACGCTCCCATGACTCTATGCTATAATCTCCCCTCGCCGCAGAAACGATGCGGATGTTTTTTTGAAGAGCAATCATTACCGCAAATGAAGGACCGGTTTAAGATGAGCGATATTATCAAAGAGATCGAACCCGCCGCCAACCCCAACATTCCGCCCCTCACCCCCGGCGATGCCGTCAGCGTGCACGTGAAAATTAAGGAAGGCAACCGCGAGCGTATCCAGGAATTCAAGGGCACCGTGCTCTACACCCACGAGAACGGCGCCAACTCGACCTTTACCGTCCGCCGCATTGCCAGCAACGGTATCGGCGTCGAGCGCGTTTTCCTGACCCGCTCCCCGCGTATCGACCGCGTGGTCGTTGACCGCCACACGGTGATCCGCCGCGCGCGTCTCTACTTCCTGCGCGGACGCACTGGCAAGAGCGCCCGGCTCAAGCAGAAGTTCAACTAAGTTCACACGCCGTGATACAATCAGGGTGCAGCCTTCTGGCTGCGCCCTTTTTGCCTAACGGCTAACAAGTACACTGAGCTTGTCGAAGTGTACGGCACAGCATGAATAACGACTCATTGCATCAGGCTTCAAATTCACAACGACACGGAGAAACGATGACAGCGCCACTGATCGGCATTACCACAGGCATTCGCCCGGACGAAGATGGTTTTGAGCGCGTGGTCCTTGGCCACACCTACGTCGACGCGGTGATCCGCGCCGGGGGCATCCCGGTGATGATCCCAGCCAACCTGCCCGCCAGCCTTTTCGCGGACGTGATGCAGCGCGTCGACGGCCTGATCTTCCCTGGCGGGCCGGACATCGACCCGGTGATCTTCCACGGCGACCCGCACCCGCGCGTCTACGGCATCGACGCCCGGCGTGACACGCTCGAACTGGAGCTGACGCGCATGGCCGCCGCGGCAAAAAAACCCTTCCTGGGCATCTGCCGCGGGATTCAGGTGATCAACGTGGCGCTGGGCGGCACGCTCTATACCGATATCGAAGGGTTTGCCCCGGGCGGCGAAAAGCACGATTATCACCCCGGCTTTCCCTATGATTATAAGGCCCACCCGGTCACCGTCAGCGAGGGCAGCTTGCTGCACCACATTGTCAATGCCGGCGCGGTGCGCGTCAACAGCCTGCACCACCAGGCGATCAAAGACGTGGCCCCGGTGCTTACCCCGATCGGCTACTCGCACGACCACCTGGTGGAAGCCGTGGAACTACCCGATCACCCGTTTGGCCTGGGCGTGCAGTGGCACCCCGAGTGGCTGCCGGAAGAGCCGCAGATGCAGGCCATCTTCCGCGCCCTGATCCAGGCGGCGGGCAGATAAGCCGGACTGCATTTTGAACGATCAAATAAAAAGCGTTAACACGAATTAGAACGAATGAGCCGAATGACACGAATAAAGCTATATCAAATACTATGCCCCAAACCATAATACTTGATAAACGCTCTATTCGTGCCATCCGGTTTTATTCGTTTTAACATCGCCCTGTGGGTTCGTGTTAAGGCTCTTTACCATTACCAAACAAGAAAGACAGAATGGATTTTGACAACCACGCCCGCCCCACCCCACCACCGGTCGGTATCTTTGACTCGGGTGTGGGCGGGCTGTCGGTGCTGCGCGCGCTGCGCCAGCAGATCCCGGCCCAACCGCTGATCTACCTGGCCGACCAGGCGCGCGTGCCCTACGGGCCGCGCCCGCTGGAAGAAGTGCGTCAGTTCTCCGACCAGATCACCCGCTACCTGCTGGATCAGGGCGCGGGCGTGATCGTTGTGGCCTGCAACACCGCCTCGGCCGCGGCGCTGCGCTGGCTGCGCCAGCGCTACCCCGAGACGCCGTTCGTGGGCATGGAGCCGGCGGTGAAACCCGCCAGCGAGCACACCCGCAGCGGCGTGGTGGGCGTGCTGGCCACCCCCGCCACTTTCCAGGGAGAGCTGTACGCCTCAGTGGTCGAGCGTTTCGCGCAGCATACGCGCGTAATGGAGTACACCTGCCCCGGGCTGGTGGAGGAAATCGAGGCTGGGCGGCTGAACGGCGAGCGCGCGCGCCAGATTCTGACCGCCGGGCTGCTGCCCATGCTGGAAGCCGGTATCGACACCGTGGTGCTGGGCTGCACCCATTACCCCTTCGCCATTCCCATCATCCAGGAGATCGCCGGGCCGCACGTGCGCGTGATCGACCCGGCCCCGGCGGTGGCGCGCCAGACGGCGCGGGTGCTTGAATCGCGCGGCTGGCTGGCCGCCGGCGACGCCC
>CALDSL010000189.1 GCA_937920255.1 uncultured Anaerolineaceae bacterium
TGCAGCACGGTGATGGTCACCTCGCCCGGCGCGAGCAGCTTTACCAGGCCAAAATCCACCAGCTTGAGCAGGCCGCTGGGCGTCAGCTTGAGGTTTGAGGGTTTGATATCGCGATGCAGGATGGGCGGGTCCTGGCTGTGCAGGTAGGTGAGCGCGTCCGCCAGTTGGCTGGCCCAGGCCAGCACGTCATTTTCCGGCAGGAAGCTGGAGTTCTGGCGTGCCTCAAGCATCAGGGTGCGCAGATCTTTGCCGGGTACGTAGTCCATCACCAGATAATCGCGCGAGCCGACCGAGAAGAAGTCTGACACTTTGGGCAGGTTGGGGTGGTCCAGGCGCGCCAGCACGGTGGCCTCGCGCAGGAACTGCTCGCGGGCTTCGCGCACCATCTCGGGCGGGAGGGTGCGGTCGTGTTCGACTTCTTTCAGAGCGCACTGGCGGCCTTCCAGGCGCAGGTCGTCGGACAGGTAAATGCTCCCCATCCCACCCTGGCCTATGATGCGGCGAATTCGATACCGGCCGCGCAGCACTTCTCCGGCTTTTAGCGGTAACGGCATGAGGCGACTTCTTTCGTGGATGAGAACCGATGCGCCAAAACCGTCGGCGTGATTTTGGCACAAGGGGTTGGTATACAGCAGTGCAAAATTCTGCTATTATTATACCTCGAGAGAAGAAGATTCCCACGCGGGCAATCCTAACCTGTTTGGATGTTTGCCGGGAACGCTGGCTCGTCGCCAGCTACACATCCCTTGCGGGAATACTTGTGTACATAGGATTGTCACTTGGCGCTGCGCGGCCGGTTTGCGCGCGCCAAAATGGAGGAGAACATGCAGCGCGCTGGATCTGAATTCCCTGTATTTATCGCCCAATCAGGCGGCCTCACCGGTCAACGTTGGCAGATCGACCGCACCTTGACCATTGGGCGCGATCCGGCATGCGATATTATGGTTCAAGACAGGCAGATCTCCCGCTATCACGCCCGCCTGACACCGGACAAAGACGGCGTTGTGCTGGAGGACTTGGGCAGTAAAAACGGCACGTTTTGCAACAACAAACTGGTGGAAGGGGAAGTGCGGCTGGAGGACGGTGACATGATCCAGGTGGCGCTGACCCAGCAGTTCATTTACCTGGCTTCTGACGCCACCATGCCGCTGGACGCGGGCATGTTGCCTGAAAAAATGGGCAAACCGGTCACCGGCTCGCTGCCGCGCGAGCGCCTGGGCCGGCTATATCTCGACAGCCGTTCGCGGCGGGTGTGGATTGGCCGCGAAGAGGTGCTGCCGCCGCTTTCCGTGCCGCAGTTCCGCCTGCTGCAGACGCTGTACGAACGCCCGGGGCAGGTCGTCTCGCGCACCGAACTGGTCAATACCGTGTGGGGCGAGAGCGAATCGCAGGGCGTTTCTGAGCAGGCGCTGGATGCGCTTGTGCGCCGCCTGCGTGACCGGCTGTCCATGCTCGACCCGGCGCATGCTTATATGGTCACCATCCGCGGCCACGGCCTGCGGTTGGATAATCCCAAAGAATAAAAAAAGGGCGAGCCGGTGGTGGCTCGCCCTTTCTATATGCGACGTTATTTGTTGATATTCGACTGCATGGCAAAGCGCAGCGCGGCGCGGTAGACCGTCTTGATCTGGTTGACCACTTCCGGGCTTTGTTCCTGCTGCCCGGCCTGCGCGCTGAGGTTGCTCAACAGCTCGATGAATTCGGGCGTGATCTTCTCGGCGTTATCCTTGAGAAGCTGGGTACGCGCTTCGTCCGTTTCAGCGCCCATCAACTGCTGCACCAGTTCCAGCTCGGGCGGGGGGGCGCTGGCTTTTTCAATCACGCTCATCACCTGCCCGAGTTTGGCAATGCGGTCAAGGTCAGACGCCTTGCGCGCTTTTCCCAGTTCCTGATCCACGATGGAAACAAACAGTTCGTTGACCGCGCCAATATTTTCCTCCGTGGCGGCGGCGATATCGGGCTGCTGGAGGAGCTGCTCGAGGAAATCGCGGTAGGCTTTCTCCTGCTCCTGCGCGGCGGCGTCGATCTCGCGCGTCATGGACAGAATCTTATCGCGCTTGCTGGTTAGCTGCTGTTTTTCGTCTTCGCTGGCAGCCTGTTCAATCCGCTGCGAGAGGATCTGGAAGAATTCATAGTCCAACCCGCTGCGCGCGTACGAAACCAGCGCGCCAAAACGCGCATCGTTGGGAGCGGACATGATCAGATCCAGCAGTTTTTCGCGGGTCAGGCCGGTGCGGCTGGCCTCTTGCAGCGAGCGCACGGCTTCTTCCACCTCTTTGGCCTGGTCCTGAAGCTGGCGGCCAAAGCTGGAGTTCTGCAGCAGTTCCTGCTGCAGCAGCGCGAGCTGGCGCGCGCCCTGCTGGTCGCCGCCCTGCAAGGTAGCTTCGATCAGGCGGTTGAGCAGGTTGAAGAACATCGAGTCGATTTGCGCCTCTTCCTGCTTGATGACTTCCACGCGGCTTTCGGGGCTGGTGGTCGTCAGCAGGCGCTGGAGCAGGCTCATGCGCTTCTGCTGCTCGTCCAGCATCTCTTTGGTGATGCCATCGGCTTCCAGAATCTTCTCGACCATGGTTTGCATGGTGAGCATGGTCTGCGGGCGAAAGAGATACGCCTTGCGTTTCTCGGCCGGCAGCCGGCTGACGACCTGATTAATCATCGGACCGATCAGGCGCTCCTGCTCGTTGACGGGCAGGCCAAGCTCGGGAGGGAAGTAGGTCAGCAGCAGTTCTTTATCCGCGTCGTGATACACCAGCGGGGCGGCCATATTGCCTTCATAACCGCAGTTCTGGCAGCGGATCAGGTTATAGTTGCCCGAAAGCAGGCGCTGTTTGGCCTGCGGGTCGGAACTGGCATCAAACAACTGCTCGACGTCAACCACGACGGGTTGGCGGCAGCGCGGACAAGAGGTGGCGGATTTCGGCATATGTTCTTTACTCGCAGCATTCTATAATCTTCTCGCATTGCTGCGAGAGCGTTCATTAAGAAGCGATTATATCATCTTCCGCGCTTATGGCCGCTCTGGTTGCGCTTGCACTACCTGATGCACCGCGTCCAGCGCCTGCAGGGCAGTCAGGTTGCGCGCGTGCCAGCCCGAGAGTGAGCGTGGGGCCGGGGTGAAGTCAAAAATATTGCCCCATTGGGTCAGGTGGAAGCCGTCGGCGATACCGCGCCGGCGCAGCGGCTGGAGCGCGGCCCACAGATTCCACACCGGCAGGTCGTACTTGACCGCCAGGTCGGCCACGATGCGGTTGGCATCCTTGTTGTTGGCGGTGGTGCCCAAAATGGGCAGGATATTGCGCTCAAGCAGGTACTGGATCAGGCTCTCGTAATGCTTGGCGTACTTTTCCGTGTTGGCATCCCATAGTTCTTCGTAGGAAACCAGCACGATCGACGGCTGGTTGGCGCGCACTTCACACGCGAGCGGGTTCTCGCCTTTTTTGCATTCCTTCGACCGGGTAAACAGGGCGTTTTGCACCGCAGCCACGTTCAGGCCGCCGCGCACGGCGGCGCTTTCACGCTTGTACGATCCGGCGTACCAGTCGATGGTATCCTGCAGCGCAGAATAATCGCCCAGGTCATAGCGACCGGGTTTATCAAAGGTGGCCAGGAAATAGGTGGTGATGTTCTGGCAGTCGCCCACCTTGCTGAAGCGGTGCGGGTCGTTTCCGGCTTCCAGCCCGGCCTGGTACAGTTCAATCATGCTGGCCGAAACCCCTTCGGGCACCACCGGCCAGTTTTCCCAGTCCGCCGGGTCGCGTTTGGGCAGGGGTGTCATCGAGGGCGTGGCGGTGGGCGTGGGCGTGGCCTGCCGGGTGCGCGTGGGCGCGGGGACGGTATCCGTCTGGGTTATCGCCGGAGCGGGGGTGTCGCTGGCAGCGAGCGTTGGCGGGATGTGTGTGGGGGTGTTGGCCGGCGCGGTCTGGGACGCCGGCTCGGGGGTAGACGCGGAAGCCTGGGCGCAGCCTGCAAATAGAATCAGCACCGTAATGAGGATGAGGGTTGTTTTCAAAGTTTTCATCGCGCAGTGTCCATCCAGGTTTTAAACGTGTCCCGATTATACCTGTATTTACCCGGCATAGAAATGGAGGGATATGGGTATGCCAATAAGCGGGGTGCACCCCGCCTGTTGACATACCATGCGGTTATTCTTCCAGGTTTCTGGGCAGGTCAAAGCACAGGCGGGCGCCGTGGCTCGGCGCGGGGTCGAGCCAGATGTGGCCGCCGTGGGCTTCGATGATGGCGCGCGAGAGGTACAGCCCCAGGCCGGCGCCTTTGGTCATGCGCGCCATATCCGGGCCGCGATAGAAGCGGTCGAAGATGTGCGGCATGTCGTCCGGCGGGATGCCCGGGCCCTGATCGGTGACGCACACGATCACCCGGTCAGGGCGGATCTGCCCCTGAATGGTGATCTCGCCGCCGGGCGCATATTTTATGGCATTGTTGAACAGGTTCGAAATCACCTGTTCCAGGCGGGTCTCATCGGCCAGGATGATGGGAAACTTCGGCGGAAAATCTACCTGAAATGTATGCTGGCTGGTTTGGGTGCGGAAGCGCTCGGCCATGCGCAGCGCCAGCACCGGCAGGTTGACGTCTGAGCGCTTGATCGGCAGCGCGCCGGCCTGCAGCCGCGAGGCGTCCAGCAGGTTTTCGATCAGGAAAGTCAGCCGGTCGGCTTCTTCTTCGATCACCTGCAGGCTGTCCTGCACGATGGCGCGGTCCCACTCGGCGTCATCGCGGCGCAGGGTGCTGACGTACCCCTTGATCAGCGCCACGGGCGTCTTCAGCTCGTGGCTGATGATGGAGATAAACGTGCTTTTGAGCTCGTCGGCCTGCCGAAAGCGGGTGATATCGCGCACGGTGGCGATGATATTGATCAGGTGGCCGTCGGGGGTCAGCAGCGGCGCGTAGGTGATGCCCACCGGCAGCGGGCGCAGGTTTGGGCGCACCAGGTCGCCCTCCACGTACAGCGAGGCGTGGGCGGTCAGCGGCCAGCCGCCGGCTTCGGCTTTTTCCAGCGTCAGATCTTGGGGCGCAACTGCCCAGCGGATCACCGCTTCGTGCGGCCGGCCGATCAACTGCGTGTGCGGCTCGCCGTACAAGCGGCCAAAGGCGGCGTTGGCGGTTTCGATGCGCTTATCCGCCGACAGGATCATGATGCCGTCGGCGGCATTATCCAGCAGGGCCTCGATGCGCTGTTTTTCTTCGTTCAGGTTGGCGTACACCTGCGCGTTTTGCACGGCGATGGCGGCCTGGTTGGCGAAACTGGATAGCAGCGCGCGGTCGTTGGGCGAGAACACATCCGGGTAGCTGCGGAAGATGAAGATTACCCCGGCCACGCGGTTGCGCGCGATCAGCGGCAGGCCCACGCCGTTGAGCAGCCCCATGCTGGCGTTGTAGGTCAGTTCGGCCAGCATGCGGTTGAGACCGGTAAGCTCCAGCTTGCGCGGGTCTTCCGTCTCGGGCAGGTGCGACAGGTAAGCTTCAATATAACGCAGCAGCGCGGGGGGAATCCCGTTGGAAACGGGAATGTGCCATCCCCTGGCGCTGCTGCGCAAGGCGATCAACCCGGCCTGACCCGCCAGCATCTCAATTGAAATCGCCAGGATGCGCTCGAGGAGCTTGTTGAGGTCAAGTTCCTCGGTCAGCGCGCGAGCAATTTCAAGCAGGTAATCCCTCTGGCGAACGCGAAAGTCAGGCAGCATACTTATGATTATAGACTACAGTTCACGCTCCGCGAGGGCAAGCGCTTCTTCAAAAATGCCAAACCCTTCATCAACTTCGGCTTTGCTCACGTTGAGCGGCGGCGAGAAGCGGATCACGTTCTTGCCACAGCCAAGTAGCAGCAGGCCGCGCTCGAACGCCAGGTCCACCACGCGGTCGCGCAGATCGGCGGCGGGTTCTTTGGTTTCGCGGTCTTTGACAAATTCGACGCCGATCATCAGCCCAATCCCGCGCACATCGCCGATGCTGGGATGGACGGTCATAATCTCATTCAGCGCGTCGAGCGCGTACTCGCCCACGGTGCAGGCATTTTCCAGCAGGCCGTCGGCGATGACTTCGATGGTGGCCAGCGAGGCGGCGCAGGAAATGGGATTGCCGCCGTAGGTATTGCCGTGCGAGCCTTTCGGCCAGGTGACGATGCTCTTGCGCGCGATCATCGCGCCCAGCGGCATACCCGATGCGATGCCTTTGGCGGCGCAGATGATGTCGGGTTCGACGCCAAAGTTCTCAATCGACCACCACTTGCCGGTGCGGCCCATGCCCGCCTGAACTTCGTCGGCGATCAGCAGGATGCCATAGCGGTCGCACAGGGCGCGCAGCGCCGGGAAGAAGCTGGCGGGGGGTATCACATATCCACCCTCGCCCTGGATCGGCTCGACCAAAAAACCGGCAACGTCCTCAGGGGGAAGGATTTTGCCGAGGATTTCCTCTTCAATATAACGCACAACCGCCTGTCCGTAATCTTCACCCGCGCGGGTGTGCAGGACAGGCCGGTATTCGTAGGGGAACGGAGCGTGCACCACGCCGTTCATCAGCGGGAAGAATCCCTTGTGGTAGCTGTTCTTGCTGGCGGTGAACGTCACCGCGCCCATGGTGCGGCCGTGGAAGCCGCCCAGAAAACCGATGAAATTGCTGCGCCCGGTGTGATAGCGCGCCAGCTTGATGGCCGATTCGACCGCTTCCGCGCCGGAATTGGCCATGAACGATACGGCCGGTTCAGAGAATGGCGCGATCTCGTTGAGCTTTTCGGCCAGTTCGACCCAGCGCGAGTGATAGAAGTCAGAAGAGATGTGGATAAATTTTTCCGCCTGCTCTTGAATGGCTTTCACCACTTTGGGATGGCTGTGGCCTGTCGAGT
Organism: uncultured Anaerolineaceae bacterium; assembly: GCA_937920255.1. Taxonomy (GTDB): domain Bacteria; phylum Chloroflexota; class Anaerolineae; order Anaerolineales; family Anaerolineaceae; genus CALDSL01. Next base: position 6,860 of record CALDSL010000189.1, read on the forward strand.
TGACCGCGATCCCGGCCGCGAAATCGAGGAAGCGATTTCCATCGACATCCCAAACCTGTGTGCCTTTCCCATGGTCCATGACAAAGGGGTAGCCGCGCGGGTAGGAAGGTGAAATCACAGCGTGGTCGCGTTCTACAATTCCCTGGGCCAAAGGTCCTGGTAACTTCAAGGGTTCCATACCATCTCCTCCTTAGGAAAACATATTGGATTGTTCGACAAAAAACAGCGGTGAGAGACATCTTCTCACAGCTTTGGTTAATTAATGAAGATTATAGCACTGGTCGCCGGGAAGGGACAATTGCCGGAAATCCTATGCGGCAATGCCTTAAATACTATATTTTCTGGTACAAAGCTGCTGCCAGGATAATGACACCTACACCGCGCCAGCAATTATTCCTGGCGGGCGAGCGCCAGCGCGCCGAGCAGCCCGGCGTCATCGCCCAGGGCGGCCTGCGTAATTTCGAGCTGGTCCATGTAGGCGGGTGAAATGACCATTTCTTTCAGCGCGGCGCGCATGGGATCGAAGATCAGCGATCCGGCGCGCGAAACTCCACCGCCAAAGATGATGATGGACGGGTTGAAGATGTGCAGGTAGTTGGCTACGCCCAGCGCCAGGTAGCGGCCGGCGCGATTGAAGGCGGCGATGGCCAGCGCGTCGCCCTCCCGGGCGGCAGCGGCGATTTCCGCCGTGCTGGGGGCGGGCGAAGCTGCCATGCTGGAAGGCACGCCGTCGGCCAGTTCGGCGGCGACGTAGCGCGCGATGGCCGTACCGGAAGCGAACGCTTCCAAATGGCCGCGCTGCCCGCAGCCGCACAGCGGCCCGTTTGGGTCGACGGTGACGTGGCCCACTTCGGCGGCCAGGCCGGCGGCGCCGAGCAGCAGGCAGTTGGAACTGATAACGCCGCCGCCGATGCCGGTGCTGACCGTAAAGTAGATCAGATCTTTGTGGCCGCGGCCCGCGCCATATTTCCACTCGCCCATGGCAGCCATGTTGGCATCATTACCCAGGCGTACCGGAACCTGAAAACGGTCTTCCAGGATACTACGCAGGTGAAGATTATCCCACCCGGGAATGTTGGGGGCGGAGTAAATCAAGCCCTTCTCCGGGTCAATTGCACCGGGAGCGGCCACCGCGATGGCGCGCACAATGCCGTCATCAGGCCACAACAGGGCAAGCTGTTCGATCAGGCGGTCAACCACGGCGGAGTTCGATGACCGGGTGGGAACCCGGTTTTGCTTAATAGCCTGGATACCCTCTTGCGGGTAAGACGCTACCCGCAGCCTGGTACCCCCAATATCGACGGCAAGAAACGTATCCATGATCGCGAATTATAGCACAATGTACCTCCGAACGTTGACGCGCTTGGCAAAGACTGCTATCATTTCACCAATATGGCATCTCCCCCAAAGCACTGGTATCAACGTCTGTGGCGGCAATTCCGGCTGGAGTTGCGCTGGCTGACACCGGGACTGGGGGTGAAGCGTTGGATAGCCCTCGTTCTGGCCGGCACCACCCTGATCGGTTTGGGATTTGCCCTGGTGCTCGTCGATTTCTACCGCTCCGCTCCGCAGATCTGGGTGCCGTTGCTTTCCGTTTTATCGCTGCGCGGTTTCCCTTCCATCCTGCGAGTGCTGGTCTTTGGGGCGCTCGGGATTGCGCTCATTCTGATCGGTGTGGGGGGCTTAAACCGCAGCATGATGCGCCCATTTGTGCCGACCGGCAAAAATGTGCTGGACGGGCTTTCGGCCTACCGCAAACGCGAGCGCGGACCGCGCATCGTCGCGCTGGGCGGGGGCACGGGTCTGGCTTCGCTGCTGCGCGGGTTGAAAGGCTACACCAGTAACCTGACGGCCATTGTCACCGTGGCGGATGACGGCGGTTCGTCGGGCGAGTTGCGCCGCAGCATGGGCATCCTGCCTCCCGGCGATATTCGCAACTGCCTGGCTGCCCTCTCGGACGACGAAGCATTAATGACGCAGATTTTCCAGTACCGCTTTGGCAGCGGCGCGGGGTTGGGCGGGCATTCGCTCGGCAATCTGTTTATCACGGCGCTGGCGGAAATCACCGGCAGCTTTGAGGGCGCGGTAGCCGAATCGGGGCGCGTGCTGGCCGTGCAGGGCCGGGTGCTGCCTTCCAGCCTGCACGATGTGCGCCTGGTGGCCGACGTGCAACTGCCGGAGATGCGCGACGAAGTGCTGGTCAAAGGCGAAAGCGAAATTCCCAAGACTGCCGGGCGCGTGCGGCGCGTGTGGTTGGAACCAAGCAATCCGCTGGCGTACCCGCCGGCGGTGCAGGCCATCCTCAACGCGGATCTGGTGATCATCGGCCCGGGCAGTCTGTACACCAGTATTTTGCCCAACCTGCTGGTGCCCGACCTGGCGGAAGCGCTGCGCCATACGCGCGCCCAAAAGTTTTTCGTCAGTAATGTAGCCACCCAACCGGGTGAAACCGACGGTTATTCCTGCGGCGATCATGTACGCACAGTGGAAAAGCATTTTGGAAGCCGCTTGTTTGATGTCGTCATATGCAATAACAATTATTCTCATGATCAGGAGGTGGAGTGGGTCAGGTTGGACGAGGATCTCGATCAGGAATATTCCATTTACTGCACCGATATTGTCAGCAAAGACAATCCGCGGCGGCATGATTCAGAGAAGCTCGCAACAGCCATCATGGACCTTTATAATGAACGAACCGGGCCAGTTTTAAGCCGGGAGGATGATTCCTATTCTGCTTACCATCATGTCTAGGCAAGTACCTTTGCCAGAGCATGGTACAATTCTTTGTTAGATCGAAGGAGGTTTCAAGTGACTATCCAAGTTGGTATCAATGGTTTCGGCCGCATTGGCCGTCAGGTATTGAAGGCGATTATGGAACGCGCGGGCGATACGCTCGAAGTCGTGGCCATCAATGACCTGTTTGATTCGAAGACAAATGCGCATCTGTTCAAGTACGACTCGAACTACGGCATCTACCCGGGCAGCGTCGAGCTTTCCGGCAACGATCTGGTGATCGACGGCAAGACCGTGCGTGTTTTCGCCGAAAAAGACCCCGGTAATCTCAAATGGGGTGAAATGGGCGTCGATATCGTGATTGAATCGACCGGCGTTTTCACCGACGCCGTGGGCGACCCGTCCAAGGGCAAGCCCGGCGCGAACGTGCACATCCAGAAGGGTGGCGCGAAGAAGGTCATCATCTCGGCCCCGGCCAAGAACGAAGATCTGACCCTGGTTTTGGGCGTCAATGATGAGAAGTACGATCCCGAGAAGCATCACATCGTCTCGAATGCGTCCTGCACCACCAACTGCCTGGCCCCGGCCGCCAAGGTCGTGCACGATAACTTCGGCATCATCCATGCCACCATGACCACGATCCACTCCTACACCAACGACCAGGTGATTCTGGATCAGGGCCACAAGAAAGAAATGCGCCGCTCGCGCGCTGCCGCTCTGAACATCATCCCCACCACCACCGGCGCCGCCAAGGCCATCGCCCTGGTGATCCCCGACCTGAAGGGCAAGTTCGACGGCTATTCCCTGCGCGTGCCGACCCCCACCGTCTCGATTGTGGACTTCGTCTGCAACGTGGAACGCGCCACCAGCAAAGAAGAACTGAACGCCGCGTTCCGCGCCGCCGCGGAAGGCCCCATGAAGGGCATTCTGGGCTTCACCAGCGGTGAGTACTTTGACCCGTTGGTGTCGATGGACTTCAAGGGCGATCCGCGCTCATCGATTGTCGACCTGCCCTCCAACATGGTGATGGGCGGCAATCTGGTCAAGGTCGTGGCCTGGTACGACAACGAGTGGGGCTACTCCTGCCGCACCGCCGACCTGGCTGTGATGATGTCGAAGTCGCTCTAATCAAAACCACAACCAACGGTATGCCGCGCGCAGCCAGCCAGTTCCGTGCACGCAAAGCTGCTACGCCGCCGGATGAACTGCCGGTGGCACGGTGTACCATCTGAAAAAAACAACGGAATGCGTAACCCAGCCCTGGCCGGGTTGCGCATTCCCGCATATAGCGGAGGGACATTATGTTCAGTAAAAAGACCGTAGAAGATTTTGATTTCAACGGTAAGAAGGCGCTGGTTCGGGTGGATTTCAACGTTCCCATCAAAGAAGGCAAGGTGGGGGACGACACCCGCATCCGCGCGGCGCTGCCGACCATCAAGTATTTGCTCGATCACGGCGCCGCGGTGATCCTCATGTCGCACCTGGGCCGTCCCAAGGGCGGGCCGGATCCCAAATACACCCTCCAGCCGGTGGCCGCGTACCTGGGCAACCTGCTGGGCAAGGAAGTCAAGTTCGCCGCCGACGCGGTGGGCGCCGACACCGAGCAGATGGCCGCCGCGCTGCAGCCGGGTGACGTGCTGCTGCTGGAAAACACCCGCTTCCACCCGACCGAGGAAAAGAACGATCTGGATCTGGCCAAGCAACTGGCTGCTCTGGGCGACGTGTTTGTGATGGACGCGTTCGGCAGCGCGCATCGCGCGCACTCATCCACCGAGGGCGTGGCGCGCTACCTGCCGGCCGTGGCGGGCTTCCTGATGCAGAAGGAAATCCAATACCTGGGGCAGGCCATCGCCGACCCCAAGCGGCCGTTCGTCACCATTCTGGGCGGCGCCAAGATCAGCGACAAGATCGGCGTCATCCGCAACCTGCTCACCAAAGCCGATAAGATTTTGATCGGCGGCGGCATGGCCAACACCTTCCTCAAAGCCCAGGGCTACGCCATGGGCGATTCGCTGGTGGAAGCCGAAGCGCTGGAAACCGCCAAAGAACTGCTGCAGGGCGGCAGCGACAAGCTGATGCTCCCGGTCGATATGGTCATCGCCGATAAATTTGAGGCCGAAGCCGCGACCAAAATCATCCCCGCCGGCGACGTTCCCGACGGCTGGCGCGTGCTGGATGTCGGACCCGAAACCGTGGCCGCCTACAGCCAGGTGATCGCGGATGCCGGCACCGTGGTGTGGAATGGCCCGATGGGCGTATTTGAGATGGAACCCTTCGCCAAGGGCACCTATGGCATCGCTCAGGCCGTGGCTGATAGCAGCGCGGTGAGCATCATCGGCGGCGGCGATTCGGTCGCGGCGGTGCAGCAATCCGGGCTGGCGGATAAGATCACGCACATTTCCACCGGTGGCGGCGCTTCGCTCGAAATGCTGGAAGGCCAGACCCTTCCCGGCGTGGCCGCGCTGCAAGACAAGTAAGCGCGTTCTTTCCTGTTACCACCAGCGCCCCATGCGAATGGGGCGCTTTTTTCTGTGGAAAGCATGGCCCGGTTTTCATTTTTGTTTGGTCGTTTTCGCCGCGCTGTCCCATTTCTGATTGCTATAATGATCGTGCCGACTCTTCAACAACTGCATATCTTGACCACATCGCTGAGGAAGATCACATGACTGCCAACCGGTTTCTACGCTGCTGTATTTGCGCCTGCATCGTTGCACTGCTGCTTGCCGGCACCCCTCAGCCCGCGCGCGCCGCGGCTGTGACGTTGTACGTTGATACCATGCTCGATACCAACGATATCGCCTACCAGGCTTGCACGGACGCGCCGGATGACTGCTCGCTGCGTGGAGCGATCTCGCGTGCTAATGGCGACCCATTGAACGATTACACGCTGGAATTGACCCCCTACCTGGGCTATATACTGACGATTGAAGGGCAAAACGAGCTGCAAAACGCCACTGGTGACCTGAACATCCGCACGGATCTGGTAATCCACGGCGCAAATGCGTTGCTGATTGCCAATCAAATCGACCGCGCGCTGACGATCTTTAATGCGAATGTGACCATCGATTCGTTGACGATCTTGATGGGGCGCGCGCCGAACGGCGCCGATGGGGTGGAAGGGTCTCCAAATGGTGGGAATGGGGCCGATGGCGGGGCCATCCTGGCGGAAGGCACCGGTTCGCTTACCCTGACGAACTGCACTTTTCTTGATAACGCCGCCGGTAATGGAGGCGCAGGCCTGGCCGGCGCGGATGCTTCCCCCGGCGTGCCTGCCGGGAACGGCGCCGTTGGTGGTCGTGGCGGCAGCGGTGGCGCGGTGTATCTGAGCAGCGCTGTGAGCGGAGTTTTTGAGTCGCTCGCCATGGAAGGCAATCGCGCGGGCTCGGGTGGCGCGGGAGGCCCTGGCGGGCGGGGCGATACTGTCTATCCCATTGCAGTGGCAGGCGGGAAAGGTGGCGCCGGTGGCGTGGGTGGCAGCGGCGGCGGCATTTATGCGGGCACGCGGCTGATCCTGACCGATAGTTTGTTGCAGTCCAATCAGGCGGGTTGGGGCGGCAACGGCGGAGATGGCGGCATTGGGGGATCCTCGACCTATGATGGCGCGGCTGGCGGTGATGGCGGCAACGGCGGTTGGGGTGGAAATGGTGGTGGGCTTTCTACCATCGGTCTTACCGCCAACCGGTCGCTGATCAACTTGAATATCGCGGGCAATGGCGGCAATGGTGGTAATGGTGGCCGTGGCGGACAAAGTACAGATGCTGTGGGCGGGGCGGGCGGCAAAGGCGGCAACGGCGCAATGACCGGCAGCGGCGGCGGCGTGTATATGGATACCTCATCGCAAAACAGCAGCCTGACCAATACCACCCTGGTGATGAACAGAGCCGGGTACAACAGCTACGGCGGGATGGGCGGCTCCGGCGGTTATGGCGCGATTCAATCCGGGACATCCGGCGCCATGGGTACCAATTCGGCCAATGGCAATGGTGGGGCGCTGCACCTTACCGGGTCCCTGGCCAACACGTACCTGAATTTTGTCACTATCACCGGCAATGTGGGGGTTGGCGGCGCGTTCGAAACCCATGGGCATTTGTATGCCAAAAATTCGATCCTGGCCGGAAATACAAATTTTGACAGTGTCGAGAACAACTGCTTGCTGATTAACACCGCGACCACGTTCGATTCGCTGGGGAACAATATATTTGGCTCGACAGCCTATTGCGACAAACAGCCCAGTGACCTGATCAACGCCACGCCGGGGCTGCTGCCTTTAGCGGTTAACGGCGGCCCAACCCAGACGATGGCGCTAGACAGCGACAGCCCGGCGATCAATGCCGCCACCTGTACAGATCACGATGGCGTGGTGGTGACCATCGACCAGCGCGGATCGCCCCGGCCAGGACTACTCTGCGATACCGGAGCGTTTGAGCTTGCGGCGCTGCCCAGCCTGTTCTTCCCACTCGTTATCATGGATGAATAATCAAACACTGGACAAATCTGCATCCATCAAGTACAATTCCCCTTCGCAATCGTAAAGAGTTGGATGTAATCTTTTTGGAGGAAGACGTTGGCTAACATTAAGTCCCAGATCAAGCGAAACCGGCAGAATGAAAAACGGCGCCTGCGCAACCGTGTTGTGCGCGGTCGCACCCGCACCTTTATTGCAAAAGCGCGCACCGCGATGACCGGTTCCGATGCCGAACAAGCGAAGGCCGCGACGCTGGAAGCGATCAGCGCGCTGGATAAAGCCGCCCAGAAGGGTGTTATCCACAAGAACAACGCTGCCCGCCGCAAGAGCCGCCTGATGAAGGCGCTGGCCTCGATCGAATCATAAGTACCCGAAGCCTGCGGGTTCTATTAAGGCAACAAAGTGCGGGAGTCCTCAACTCCCGCTTTTGGTTTTCCGCGGCCGGCGTTAATCATCTGATCAATCCGTAGAAAGCGATCCCGCGCCGGGATTAGGGCAGGCATTGTGTTATAATGCTTACGGCGGCAGCCCTGCCGCACATCCGATAAGGATCGTGTCATGTTTAAGGCCGAACAGCAAAACATCGAGACCAGGATCATGGCATACTGCCGTGAAAATGACCTCCCCCTCCCGGAACAGATCAACTGGGCCTGGATCCCGTTTAGCGGGCATTGGGGCATATCCACCTCCTTCTTCCAGATCGCGGCGCAGGAAGCCCGACAGGGGAAAAAGGTGCAGGTGGGCGCGCGAGCGCAGGAGCTGGCGCAGGCTGTGGCCGATCATCTGGGCACCCCGCCCGGTTTTGAACGCGTGGAAGCCGTGCGCGGTTATCTCAACCTGTATTTTCTCACGCCCGAGTATTCGCGCCGGGTGGTCGATGATGTGCTCGACCGCGCCGCGGATTATGGCCGCGGCGAAGACCGCCACGAGCAGGTAATGGTCGAGTTCTCGCAGCCTAACACGCACAAGGCCTTCCATGTGGGGCATCTGCGCAGCGCCATTTTGGGCGATGTGCTGGCGCGCATGCTCGACTTCGCGGGTTATGAAACCGTGCGCGCCAATTATCCGGGCGATATGGGGCTGCACGTCATCAAGTGGCTGTGGAATTATATGACCCACCACCGCGGTGAGCGGCCGGAGACAGACATCACTGCCTGGATGGGCAAGCTGTACGCCGAAGCCAGCAAACGCCTGGAAGAGCACCCCGAACTGGAGGCCGAAGTGCGCGCCCTGTACGCTCGCTGGGACCGCCGCGACCCCGAAGTGGTGGCGCTGTGGGAAGAAACCCGCGAATGGTCGCTGCAGGGTTTCCGCGCGCTGTATGAAGTGCTGGACGTGCATTTTGACCGCTATTACTTCAACAGCCAGGAAGAGCAGGCCGGCAAGCGCGTGGTGGAAGAACTGATCGCCAAAGGCATCGCCCTGGACGAACGCCCGGAAGGGGCGGTGATCGTCAAGCTGGACGAGCTGTTGGGTAATGAGAAGGAAAAGTACCGCGTGCTGGTGGTGCTGCGATCCGATGGCACCGCGCTGTATGCCACCGAAGACCTGGCGCTGGCCATTCAAAAATTTGTCGATTACCCGCGCCTGTCGCGCTCATTCTACGTGGTAGACGTGCGCCAGTCGCTGCACTTCCAGCAGGTATTCAAGACACTGGAACTGGCCGGCTACCCGTGGGCCGGGCGCTGCGAGCACATCCCCTACGAGCTGGTTAACCTGCCCGGCAACGTGGTGATGGCTTCGCGCGAAGGCACGGTGGTGCTGCTGGAAGACCTGATCCGCGAAGCCTTCAGCCGCGCGCTGGAGGTGGTGGAGCAGAAAAACCCCGACCTGAGCGCCGAGCAGAAACAGGCCATCGCCCGCGCGGTTGGGCTGGGCGCGATCAAGTACCCCATGCTGGCGCGCGAAAACACCAAAATCGTCACCTTCGACTGGCAGGCCGCCCTGGACTTCAATGGGCAGGCCGCGCCGTATATCCAGTACGCTTACGTGCGCGCCAACAGCATTTTGCGCAAGGTAGGCGGAGCGCTGCCCGCGGCAATGACGCCGGAATATGAGCTGAGCCCGGCTGAAGTGGCGTTGATCGAGCTGCTCTCGCGGCTGCCTAACGATGTGCAGCGCGCCGCGGAAGAGAAGCGCCCGCTCTACATTGCCAACCTGGCATACGAGACGGCCAAGGCGTTCAACGATTTTTATAATCAATGTCCAGTGCTGACCGCTGACGCTGAGGTTCGCAGCTTCCGGCTGCGGCTTGTGGCGGCTGCGCGCCAGGCAATTGCGAACAGTTTGGCTTTAATGGGCATCACAGCCCCAGAAGCGATGTGACCCGCCAGGGTGTTGTTGTTTCTCATTTCTAGTCAAAGGAGACCACTGTTTTATGACCCCCGTACGTACACTCATCATGGGCGCAGCCGGACGCGATTTCCACAACTTCAATGTGTATTTCCGTGGCAATCCCAACTACCAGGTTGTCGCAATCACCGCCACCCAAATCCCCAACATTGACGACCGCAAGTACCCGGCCGAGCTTGCCGGGACTGAGTTGTATCCGGAAGGCATTCCGATCATCCCGGAAAGCGAACTGCTGGATGTGATCAAGCAGCAGAAAATCCAATTGGTTGTATTCTCGTACAGCGACGTTTCGGAAGAGTACGTGATGCACAAAGCCGCGGCCGTCAACGCCGCCGGCGCCGAGTTCATGCTGATGGGCGTGCGCTCCACCCAGGTCAAATCGATCAAACCGGTCGTTTCGATCTGCGCCGTGCGCACCGGCTCGGGCAAGAGCCAGACCACCCGCCG
>CALDSL010000190.1 GCA_937920255.1 uncultured Anaerolineaceae bacterium
TTCTGGATCATGTCCAGCACCAGCACCAGCAGCGGCTCCTGCCGCTCCTGCTGCCGGTCGAAGATATCCTGCAGGTCGCTGTAGCTGTAACCGCTGGCTTCCAGCGCCACGCCCTGGTGGTTTTCGCCGAGTGAATCCAGCCGCTGGCGCGGCACGCGCTCTAAAGCCACGCGCCGCGCGGCGGCTTTGCGCATGATCTCGGTCAGTTTGCCTTTTTCATCCACCCCGGTAGCCACCAACAGGCGGAAACAATCGCGCCGGCCGGCTTCCAGCACCTCAAACACCGGGTTTCTGCCAACAATCCATTCTTTCATCGCGGCTCAGTTCTGGTAGCGCCAGGTCGTGCCTTCTTTGCTGTCTTCCAGGGTCACGCCGAGCTCAGCAAGCCGGTCGCGCACCACGTCCGAGAGCGCCCACAACTTTTGCTTGCGCAGTTCCATGCGCACATCCACCAGCAGGCTGATGAACGGATCCGCCGCCTGCGCTGACTGGCCTTCCTCGTGCAGGGTCAGGCCGAGCACGCCCGTCAGCTCGCGCAGCAGACTCTGCGCGGGCTTCAACTGAGCATCCGTCGCGCCATCGGCGCGCGCCTGGTTGATCACGCGCACCAGCTCGAACAGGTTGCCCAGCGCCCCGGCGGTGTTAAAGTCATCGTCCATCGACTCGATAAAGCCGGCTTTGGCGGCATCCAGCCTGGCCTGCAGGCCTTCCACGCTCTGCTGCGGCGCTCCGCTGGCTCCGGGTAGCGCCGGTCGCAGCGCCGAACGCAGCCGCTCGAGCGCTTTTTCGGATTGCGCAATTACCTCATCGTTGAAGGTCAACGGATTGCGGTAAGCGGAGTTGAGCACGGTCATGCGCATGGCGTCGCCGCTGTGCCGCGCCAGGAATTCCTCAATCGTGATCAGATTGCCGAGCGATTTGGACATCTTCTCGCCACCCAGTTGCAGCATGCCGTTGTGCACCCAATAGCGCGCGAACTGCTTCCCGGTCAGCGACTCGGTTTGGGCGATCTCATTTTCATGGTGGGGGAAGATCAGGTCGTTGCCGCCGCCGTGAATGTCAATCTGCTCGCCCAGGTGGTGCAGGTTCATGGCCGAGCACTCGATGTGCCAGCCCGGCCGGCCTTTGCCCCACGGGCTGTCCCAGGCGGGCTCGCCCGGTTTAGCGCTCTTCCACAACGCAAAGTCCATCGGCGATTCCTTGCGCTCGTCCACGCCGATGCGCGTGCCGGACATGGCTTCATCAAACTTGCGCCCTGAAAGCCGGCCATAATCGTCGTCGTTCTGCACGCGGAAGTACACATCGCCGTCCATCGGGTAGGCGTAGCCTTTTTCGATCAGCTTCTCCACCATGCCGATGATATGGTCGATCTCGCGCGTGGCGCGCGGTTGGATGGTGGCCGGCAAAACGTTAAGGTCTTCCAGGTTTTGCGAGAATTCGCGAATATAGCCTTCGGCCAGTTCAAACGGGTCCACTTCCTGCTGCTGCGCGCGAATAATGATCTTATCGTCCACGTCGGTGAAGTTCATGGCATGCATCACCCGGTAGCCGCGATATTCCAGGTAGCGCCGGATAATGTCAAACACCAGAGCCGACATCGCGTGGCCCACGTGCGCCTTGCTGTACACCGTGGGACCGCACACGTACATTCGCACTGTACCCGGTTCGAGTGTTTCCAGTTCTTCTTTTCTGCGGGTCAGTGTATTGTAAATTTTGATACTCATTCAAACCCCTCCAGGCTAACGTTCTGTCATGTACTTCTCTTCAGGGCGTCCGAAGATCATGCGGCCCGCGGCGGTCTGTAAAACCTTTGTGACCGTCACCGGGATCTCGATGCCCATATATTCCCGCCCATTTTCAATCACCACCATGGTACCGTCGTCCATGTAGCCGACGCCCTGCCCCGATTCCTTGCCTTCCTGGATCACGCGCACGCTGAGCACCTCGCCCGGCAGCAGCACCGACTTGACCGCGTTGGCGAGTTCATTGACGTTGAGGATGGTGACCCCCTGCAATTCCGCGATGCGATTCAGGTTGTAATCATTGGTGAGGATGGGACAGCGCAGTTGGCGCGCCAAAATCACCAGCTTGTCGTCAACTTCGCGCACGCCTTCCACGTCCACGTCACTCACACGCACAGGAATATTCGGCTCTTTCTGCAACTGCGAAAGAACTTCCATGCCGCGGCGCCCGCGCTGCCTTCTCAGGCTGTCGGGTGAATCGGCGATATATTGTAATTCGTTCAAAACAAAGCGCGGGATCAGCAAAGACCCCGGGATAAAGCCCGTATGAGCGATATCGGCAATACGCCCATCGATGATCACGCTGGTGTCCAGCAGGATTGCGCGGCTGTCAGCCCACTTCTTGTCGTTGTTCTCCTGAGGCGTAGCTGCCGCCGCGGTGGATGAACCGCCGCGGTTAAACAACGATGTGAACAACCCGAACAGGTCGTTCTGTCGCATAACCATGACGGCCACACCCAGATAGCCGCAGACGATAACACCGATGAACGGCAGCACTTTGCCAAACGGGGTGGGCAGCAGAGAAAGCGGGAAGGCCAACAGCGCTGCAATGATAAGACCGGCAATAATTCCAACCAACGAAGCGAACAATGATTGCGTGGATACCTGCCCAAGCAGGTTGCGCAGCGCGCGGATCGGGCGGGTAGTAATGAATGGAGTAAGAATAAGTCCAACTAAGGCGCCTACCAGGCCGATGGTGAATGCGTACTGCTCGACGGTGAAGTTGTAGGGGCTGGGTGCCGATTCGGCCATGTTGCCAAGCGCCGTGCCCCAATAAACTCCAATGATGGAAAAAACAATCATTCCAACGAGACGGATAATAAAATCAGCACTCATAGAATACTCCTCTATCAGATTGTTAAAGAGCGTATGACAATGGATGAGTCCACTTCAATGATAGCATGACGATGTTAACAAGTCAAATCAAAACCGCCTGTTGGTTGCAGACGGTTCTGTAGGTTGCTTGTTATTCAGGGTGGGGGCGTGTGCTCTTGGCGCTGGTTCGGGTGGAAATGGAGCGCGCCTTGTTGGCAGGTTTCCCTGCATTGGGGTTGAGCAGTAGCGTCAACTGGTTCAGCGCCTGCAGATCGTACTCGCGCCGGCCGCAAACGTCGCAAATCCAGGCCGGAAAATCCGGAACGGTGATCAGCTCGTCGCCTAACCAGGTGAAATAGGTGATGTACTGCCGTGTAAGATGACCGGCCGGGCATTCCGTGCAGGGGAAGGATAGTTCTTCATCGTCGTGTTTCATTTTATCTCTCCTTTCCATTGGAATGCGTTTGCTCGATTGTACCATGCCTGCGCCGCGATTGCGCTTACAGATCTTTATGGCGCATTGGCGGCGTTGACGGTCATCGGCTGGCTGAGCAGTTTCAGCTCGCTGAACGGCCAGTAGACCACCAGCGCCTTGCCGACTACATTTTCGACCGGAACAAACCCCCAACTGTGCGAGTCCGAAGACTGGTTGCGGTTATCGCCGAGCACAAATAAAAATCCCGGCGGCACTTTCCAGGTGCCATCGTACTGCGGCTCAGCGGAGATGTACGGCTCGTCCAGTTCGTAGCCGTTTACCAGCACTTTCTGGTTGCCGATCATCACTTCGTCACCGGGGATGCCGATCACGCGCTTGATATAGTCTTCTTGGGGGTTTGGTGGGTAATGGAAGACGATGACGTCCCCGCGGTTAAATTCCCCTATGCGGTACGCCAGCTTATTCACCAGGATAAACTCACCCGGCATGAGCGTGGGTTCCATGCTGATGTTTTCGACACGCACGCGCGCCACGACGCTGTCAATCAAAAAGTACAACGCCACTGCCAGGACGATCGTCTGGATCGTTTCAAGTAAAAAGCTGATCCATGCCGAGCGGGGATGCTGGACATCCGGCTCGGGTGGGGTTTCAATGGTATACATTCCCAAAGGTTTGTCCTCCAGTACCTTTAACCTACCTTTCTGCCATTATAAGCTTCAAAAGTCCCCTTCGCAAGGGCTGAGACCCAAGTCTGGACTGTTTTTATCAAAATTGAGGAGCGCGAAGCCAGAGTGTCATATATTCATAACCGGCGCTCGACGCAATGATCCGCCGATCGCGTCTAAGAACTACGCAGAATGATAAAAAAGTACGCAGAGCCCCGTCGAAGCGTACGGCAGGGCGAGCAAGCCGAGTTATTAAATAAGCCGGTCGCCCTTTGGTGGCACAGCCCTCCCGTAAGGACATCGGGACGATGTGTGGGCACAGCCCTGTGGGCACAGCCCTGTGGGCACAGCCCTGTGGGCCACGGACGATGTGTGGGTACGGCACGGCCAGCAAACCGGGTTATCAAACAAGACCATATAACCTTTTCGCATGGGAATCGGATCATCCGGATCGCATTCTTGTTAGAATGAGCATCAACGCGAAAGGAAAGCCATGGCCGAGCTAAAAACCAAACCCAGTGATGACAGTGTCGAAGAATTTCTACGCCAGGTGCCGGACGAACGCAAGCGCCAGGATTGCTTTACCCTGTTGGAAATGATGCGAACCGCCAGCGGCATGCCACCCAAATTATGGGGCGGCTCGATGGTTGGCTTTGGCGACGAGCATTACCGTTACGCAAGCGGCCGCGAAGGCGACTGGTTTCTGATTGGATTCTCGCCGCGCAAACAGAACCTGACCCTCTACCTGATGTACGGCGTGGAAGATCAGAAAGAACTGCTGGAAAAACTTGGAAAGCACAAAACCGGCAAGGCCTGCCTGTACATCAACAAGCTGAGCGATGTGGATCTGACCGCGCTCGACGCGTTGATCCGCTGGTCGCTGGAGCAGAAGAAAGCGGCGGGTTAAGCCCGCCGCGCTTC
>CALDSL010000191.1 GCA_937920255.1 uncultured Anaerolineaceae bacterium
CATTGTCGGTGAACGGGCCGGCCATGGTCACAACCGTGCCGGTGTACTTGCCAGCATACGCATCCACCAGTTCCTGGCCAGCGGGCGGAACATCACCGGTGGTTTCGGCGGGCGTCGCGGGCGCGGCGGCTGTCGGCTGGGGCTGCGCGGGGGCCGCGGTGGGCTCCGGCGCGGTGGTGGCCGCTGCGGGGGCGCAGGCCGCCAGCAGCATAGCCAACAAAACAAGCAAACTCAAAATCTTGAACGAGCGGTTCATCCTTTTCTCCTTACACTTCAGATCGGTTGAACGAAATCCACGATTGTTGCATGACAATACAGTGTTCGGGTGAAATCACCTCCTTCTGATGCGCTTGCGTCGGATATTACGCGGTATCGCGTTCAATAATGGTGAGTGGTAGCTGGATGTGCTGCACCGGCCGGTCGCGATTGGTGATACGGCTGAGCAGCAGCTCCGCGGCAATCTTGCCAGATTCATCCAGGTGTTGCCGTACCGTCGTCAACCCAACGTATTCCGAAATATCCAGATCGTCAAAACCCATAATCGCCAGGTCTTCCGGGACGCGCAGGCCAAGCTCGCGCGCCACTTTGAGGATGGCAACAGCCTGCAGGTCTGTCGCGGAAAAGATCGCGTCCGGGCGGTCATCCCTGGTGAGAATCGCGCGCGCGGCGCGGCGGGTGGCGTCCACGTCGTACGGCACGGTGTGCACGTACTTGTCCGCCAGGGGGTGACCGGCCTCGGCCAGCCGCTGCCGGAAACCCGCCAGCCGCAGCGTGATCGGGTGAATGCCAAACTCGGGGATCACCGTATCGCCCAAAAAGGCCAAACGCTGGTAGCCCTTGCTCAACAGGTAGTCCGCGGCCATGCGGCCGCCGGCCTGGTCGTCGATCTCGACGCTGCTGAGCACTCTGTGCGGATATTCCACCAGCACCGTTTCCAATCCAAACTCGAGCAGGCGCTGCGCAAACAGATCGTCAAACTGTAAGGAGAGAATGATCAGCCCATCCAGATAATGGTTGATGGGCAATGTTTCCAAATACCGGTAAAACTTGTGGGTCGACTCCACCGTGTAAATCACCAGTTCGTAGCTCGTGGAGTTGAGCGCCGAGGCCACGCCGCGCAGCCGCTGCACAAAAGACGGCGCGGTGAAGTACGGCGTGATGACGCCGATGCGGCGGTTTTGCTGCATGGCGCGCGCGCGAGCTTCGGCCTTGGGAATATACCCAAGCTGGCGGATCGCCTCAAAGACGCTGGAGCGGGTTTCGTCGTTAACTTTCTGCGGATCGTTTAATACCCGCGAAACTGTCGCTATGCTGACCCCGGCAGTTCTGGCCACATCATAGATGGTGGGTGCAGTCTTTTTTGCCATCGCAAAACGCTTTTCCCGTCCCAGGCATGAAATCACTTAATTGAAAGCACTTACATTATAAACCAAACCATCGTGAGAGTCAATTTATTTTAAGATAAGCGTAGGTTTCATGCGTCTTTTTCTTGACACTGGCTAAACATTGATTCTATTATAGCGTCATATATATGGGCGTGTAATCTATATTGGTGCACTACATTATTGATATAGCAGTTTATTGGCTGCCATTCGTCTCCAACCGGCAAACCGGCGCGCGATTCTCCATTAATTTCTTATGTTGTCTAACAACCTGTCAAAAGCGTCAGCCACAAAATTGGTTTTAATCGGTAAAATTAATGCATCGTTATGATTTAATCCGACACGGATGCCTGCATGCGTGACCACAAGTCAGCCTTCTTTTGGAAGTACCTGTCCAAAGGAGCGGAGTTTGTTATCCCCGCTCTGGTCCTGTTCGGCTTGCTGGTCACGATCATCTTTAACCAACCCTCGGTGGGCGATGTCGGTGAGATCATCCTGATTACGGGCGTATCGCTGGCGTACCAGGTCATCTACTACCGCTGGGCAATGCCGCATTACGGCGCGAATGACTGGCTGCACATACTCAACGTGATCATCAGCATTCTCACCCTGGCCGCCTTTCAATACATCTCCGGCCTGAGGGCCGAAATTGCCCTGTTAATGCTGCCGGTGGTTGGCATCAGTGGTTTGCGCCTGGGGCTGCGCGCCGGCATGCTGGCCGGGCTGCTGGCGGCCGCATCCAGCCTGGGAACCAGCTTTCTAAAAGGGAACGTCTCCGGTGAAAACTGGTTTTTTGTGGCTTTTCAACTGGGGGTCTACCTCCTAAGCGGGTACCTCTCCTCGCAACTGGCGCGCGCGCTGCGCGGCCAGGCGGAAGAAACCGAGCAGCGCAACCGCAATCTGGCCCTGCTGCTGGAGATGAGCGCCATCGGCAACTCGCTGGAACTGGACGTCGCGCTGCCCGAGATGGCCAAAAAGATCGTCCACGGCCTGTCGGCCACGTTTTGCAGCATCCACCTGCTGGATAACGACCGCACCACGCTGGTCACCGCCGCGGCGTATTCCTCGCTGAAAGAGGAAGACACCCGGCCGATCCTCGGCC
Source organism: uncultured Anaerolineaceae bacterium (assembly GCA_937920255.1). Lineage (GTDB taxonomy): Bacteria > Chloroflexota > Anaerolineae > Anaerolineales > Anaerolineaceae > CALDSL01. Next base: position 2,485 of record CALDSL010000191.1, read on the forward strand.
GCCGCCGCCCGATGAACAGCGTGCCCTGGCACCGCAAGGCGATCGAAACCCAGCAGGTGATGATCTTCCGCCAGGATAAGCCCTACATGCGCATCCGCGACGCTGAAAACCGGGAGATGCTGCTGCCGGGCATCCAGTCCGCCTGCGTCATCCCGCTGGTATTCGATGACCAGCCGCTAGGCGTGATTTCGGTTGGCGAGCGGCGCAGCTGGGAGCGCGAGCGCTTTGACGACCTCAAGCTCGACCTGCTGGTATCAATCGGCGCGCAGGTGGCGGTGGTGGTTAACAACGCGCGCCTGCACCAGTCGGTGCGCCAGCAGGTGCAGCGCATGGAAGTGCTGCACGAAGTCACCCGCGCCATCACCTCCACCATCGAGATGAACAGCCTCATGGAGATCATGTACCAGCAGCTCAACCGCGTCTTCCCGGTAGAAACCTATTTCCTCGGACTGCACGAAGAGGGCGCGGATGTGATCGACCTGCACGTCATCATCGATGAGGGTACGCGCTACCCGTCATACCGCGTGGTCTATGGGCCTGGATTTACCAGCCATGTCATCCGCAGCCGGCAGCCGCTCCTGATCCGACATCTTTCCATGGAGAAGGACACGCTGCCCGTGAAGGGCGTGCTGCTGGGCGCGGATAAGTTATCGGAATCCTGGTTGGGGGTTCCGATTTTGGTCAACGATGCCGTGACCGGCGTGCTGGTGATTGCCAGCTACGCCCCCAATGCTTTCCAGGAAGACGACGTGGCCCTGCTGATCAGCATGGCCGGGCAGGCGGCGCTGGCCATCAACAACGCGCGCCGCCATGCCGAGGTGGAAGAGCAGTCACGCCGCGATTCGCTCACCGGGGTGTACAACCACAGCCACTTTGTGCAGCGCCTGAACCAGGAAGTGGAAAAGGCCGCGGAAAACGGCGAATCGCTGGCGCTGATAATGCTGGATATTGACTTCTTTAAGAATTACAACGACACCTACGGACACGTCACCGGCGACCAGGTGCTGCGCACCATGGTGCACGCTATCCAGGCGCACGTGCGTAGCACCGATCTGGTCGGGCGCTGGGGCGGCGAGGAATTCGCCATCGCCCTGCCCGGGTCGGATGCGTTTACGGCCTGCCAGATTGCCGCCGGCATCCGCGAGACGCTGGCCAACCTGCCGATCGTGGTCAACGATCACTCGGTGCCCGGCCCGACGGTCAGCCAGGGCATCGCCGCCTTCCCGGAGCACGCGCCCACCGCCAGCCAGCTGGTGGATATGTCGGACCGCGCCCTCTACGAAGCCAAGAAGCAGGGCCGCGACAAAATTCACGCCGCGACGATCCACAAAATGCCTCAGAATTAAGGAAAGTCGGCCGGCCGCTCATGTGCATTGGCACAGACCGCCCCCCCTCCAACCTCCCCCTAAAAGCCAATCGCGCTTTGCGGGCCACGCAAAAAGATTTCACCGCGAAGAAGC
>CALDSL010000192.1 GCA_937920255.1 uncultured Anaerolineaceae bacterium
GCCATGCAAGACGAAGATATAAGAGCATACGCTTCTTACCTTTCTAAGGGCATCCGATTATGATTGGATGCTGGTTGGGTCGGCGGGAGCAGGCTCGGGTTCCAATACCCAGTCCCGGAGAATGTCCAGGTCAAACAGCGAGATCGAGCCGGCCGGAGCGCCGAGCACGCGCTCGATGGCGCTGCGGTAGGCGATCACCAGGTTTTCAATTTCGGTCATCGACGCCTGGCGCTGGTCGCTGCTGGCGCCGGGCGGGATGCGCACCATCGTCATGGCGATCTTTTCGCCCATGCTGATCATCAGCGCAATCACCACCTGGGCGGCTTCTTCGGTGAATTCGATGCCCGGGTGCAATGTGCCTTCGCGGATGCCCTGCTGGATAATCGCCATCAAGAACGGCGACATCCATTTGCCGCCGGCGGCGGTCAGTTTCTGGCGCACGATGGCGTTGTGATCGTGATACCAGATGGTCAGCAGATTGCTCAAATACGCCTTGCGCGCCGACTTCCAGCGGGCGACCGAGCCGAAGAACTGCTCGAGCTTTTCCAGGGCAGTGTGCTCTGGGTTCTGGACGATGGGCACCAGAAACTTTTCCACTTCGGTCATCATGCGGGCGGTCAGCGCCTCCAGCAGGCTTTGCTTGGAGTCGAAATAGTGGTAGAACGCGCCCTTGGAGATCTTGAGTTCGTCCAGGATATCCTGGATGGACATGCGCTCATAGCCTTTGGTGTAGATCAGACGCTGGGCAGCGTCGAGGATCTCGCCGCGTTTTTGTTCGTACTCGTCCGTGTTGATGATACGAGGCATAGAATTTCTCTTAATAATAAACCGACGGTTGGTTTGTTATTCGATCAAAATTATAATACGCAGATTTGCCGGTGTCAATACCCTGTCTGGCTGTTCGGTTCTCGGAGAGATACCATCGCCGTAAACGGCCAACGTAGAGACGCAAAATCTTGCGTCTCATACGTATCAAGCTAAGACATTTTTGCCTCTCCCCGCTAGAGGACGAAGACGTTAAAGTGACCCAACCAGCGGGGAGAGGTGCGGTGAGGGGCTTTTTGGCGCGAATTTTACCCCTCACCTAACCTCTCCCCGCTGGAATTTGGCCAAAAAATCACCTTGTTCGCCGTGCGGGGAGAGGGATAAGAGCGTTAGCTTGATACGTATGAGACGCAAAATCTTGCGTCTCTACCTTTGTCAATCAGCGTTTTGTTTGCTCCGTGGCGTGCTACCGGCTTACCAGACGCCCGGCAGCAGGCGGAAGCGAACCTGTTGCGCGTACTTACGGTAGCCCGGCAGGTTGGCCTGCAGGAAGCGGTCTTCCAATCTGGTGCGGATGACGAATAAGACGCCGAAAATCACGACCGGGATGAAAGCCCAGGCGGAATCGAGCAGGAGCGGCATGCCCAGGCTGGCCACCAGGCTGCCCATGTAGCCCGGGTGGCGCACCCAACCGTACGGCCCGCTGGACACAACTTTATGCCCGCGCTCGCCCTGGATGCGCACCGTGCCGGAGAAGTAGGCGTTCTCGATCAATGCGTAGGACGCGATCACATACCCGACCAGGATCAGCCCCAGCCCAAGCATCTCCACCGGCAGCGAGAATCCCGCCGACCAGTGGTAGCGCGCATCCAGCCCGGCGACCAGTAGGATAAATACGCTCCCAAAGGCGACCAGCGGCGAGAGCCACTTATCCCACGGCTGGGTATTCTCGTGTTGGCCGTAATTCGCCCGCTCCTTGAGAATATCTGGCGTTCTGCGCGCCGCCAGCGCACGGCTGATGATAAAGGAAAGGAGAAAGACGGCTGCCATTACCCACGCCTGCCACCAGCCCCACAGGCCAGAGACCAGGATTGGCAGCAAGGGAATGACCACCAGCACCAGCAGCAGCATCACGATGATGCGCGCGACACGTACGCCCTTCGGTTTTTCCATTTGGCCCTCCAGTGATTACTTTCATTATAGAACCGTTAAGCAATACTTGCAGAATCGAAAATGCATCCGCGTCAAAGTTGCCTGAGCGGTGTAGTAAAATGGATATATCCTGGTACGAAACGAAAATATCAAAATATGGGTCTCGATATTGTTTCCACATTTATCGCACAGGGTCGCACACTACATATCATTGAGGCAAGGAAAAAATCTTGGATCAAGAGACTTGTGAACGAAACCGGCAGATCAAGAAAGTTCGGCAGTGGTTTGGGGGTCTTTGTTTTTTCTTGATCGTTGGCAGCCAGATCGTGCTGTTTACCACCCCAATGAACGACCAGATTGTTGCGCCGCGCGGTTTTTTGTTTGGCGTGCTGGGCGCAATCTTGTTCCTGCTCTCGCAGGTTCTGCCAGTTCCAAAGCGTATGCTGACGGTCAGGTTGTTCATCCAGCCCCCGGCATGGCTGCGCATCATCGCGGCCTTCATCTTCGCCCTGCTCACCACCTACGCCACGGTGCGCTTCCAGCGTTTTGGGCGCGTGAACTATATGCCCGTGCTCTCGTTATGGGCAGTCAGCGCGCTGTTTTACCTTTCCGCTTTTCGCCTGCCCGAGATCCCCAAAGGCCGGATGGTGGCATGGATCAAAGCCAACCGCTTTGAATTGCTCGCGCTGCTGGGCATCACCCTGCTGGCGGCCGCGCTGCGGTTTTATCGCCTGGGCAGTATTCCGCGGGTGATCAATGGCGATGAAGGCATGATTGGCATGGTGGCGCAATCAACCACCAGTGGGAATCTGTCCAATCCGTTCGCACTGTACCAGAATATCGGCGGGCTGTATTTACAGGCGTTAAATGTATCCATCACGCTGTTCCACCCTGGCGCATTCTCCATCCGGTTGCCCTCCGCCATCGGCGGCATCCTGTCGGTCCTCATTTCCTATGTGTTGGGGCGAAAAATCTTTGGCAAGCGCGTGGGGCTGCTGGCGGCTGCGCTGATTGCCATGTCGCATACGCATTTGAACTTCAGCCGTACGCTGACCGGTTATATCCAGGAAACCTGGCTGATCCCGCTGGAAGTTTTGTTACTCCTGAACGGCCTGGAGAACCGGCGTTCCTGGCAGACGGCGCTCTCTGGAATGTTGCTAGCCGCGCACTTCACCTATTACCTGACCGCGCCGCCGATGGTGGCGATTGTGTTGGGCTATATGATCCTGTGCCTGATTTTCCACCGCCAGTGGTTTCGCAGCGTGCTGCCCCAGATTGGCGCATTTTGGGGCGGGTTGGTCATCCTGTTTCTGCCTTCCCTCTACCGTTACCTGGAGACACCGGCCGAATTGTTGGCCCGGCTCACGCTGGAAGGCACATTTCAAAGCGGCTGGCTGGCCACCCGGGCGGCTGAAACCGGGCAGAGCGCGGCGCAAATTCTGCTGGGGCGGATTACACACGCATTTTTGGCTCTGATTTATTACCCGTCTCTGGACTTTTACGGTTCCATGGCCCCCATGTTGAGCATGACGACCAGCGTCCTGTTTTTCATCGGTCTGATGTTCGCGGTGATCAAGATCCGGCATCGCCCGAACCTGGTACTCCTCACGGTTCTCTTTGGTTTTATCGTCTTCATTGGGGTTTTTGCCATCCCCCCCGCCGCGGATTCGTACCGCGTGGTCGTGATTCTGCCGCTGGCCATGATCCTGGCCGCCCTGGGGATCGATACGCTTTTCCATCTGTTTGATCTGAGCTGGCAGAAATCTCGCGTTCGTTATCTTTCCGTGAGTGGCATTTTGCTGGTTTTGCTGTTCCTCACCAACATGCAGATCTATTTTGGCGACTTTGCCGGCCGCTGCCAGTTCGGGGGCGACCAGGTGAGCCGGTTTGCCTCGTACCTGGGCAGTTACGTGGGGACATTCGACCGGTCAACCAACATCAATTTGCTCAGTGACGATCTGTATTTCTATGGCTCGCATCCGTCGGTGGATTTTCTCAGCGGCTCGCACCCGATCACCAATATCTACGAGCCGGTGGACGGGCAGTCATTCCCCAGCAATGACCTGATCATCGCGCCGCCAAGCCGGATCGCCGAGTTGAAAGGCTGGATGGACGCTCATCCAGGCGGTAAGGCGCAATATCTGTATGACTGTACAAATACGATCCTGTTGGGTTACCAACTGCCCTGATCGGACCTGTGGCGCGTGTGGCCCTGCGAACCGCCCTTGATTGGTGATGGCAGGGCAACTTATGATCCGCGGACGGCCTGTATCATCTTGCGCATGGTTTCGATATGCACTTCATCGTGGTAGACAGCAATTCGCAGCGCCTGGATCAGGTTGACGACGCCGATGGCTGGATCCCATAAAATGACGTGGCCGAGCACATCCGCGTCTTTGCCGGCATAAAATGCTGCCGCCTGCGCGTGCGCCTCGCGAACGCCGGCGTGCAGCGCGTCGAGCGTGGCCGGCCGGTCGGGGGTGTAACGCGATGGAAACAGCCAGCCGACCTTTTGGGGAAAGTTCGGCCGCCGGTACACGTTGTCGATCTCGATCCGGTACGGTTTGGCGCGTCGCATCTGCGCCGGCAGGCGCAGCACCACCCACGCGGCCTGCAAAAAGGGCAGGAATGCCAGGTAGACCGCGCGCAGGTGGTCGACGTTTTCGCCAATGCTCCACTCGCCTGGCGCCGGCCGGAACCACAATTGCTCGGCGGTAAGGCCGGCCAGATTGGCGATTAGTTCCTCGCGCTGCGTGGCCATCCGGTCGAAGATTTGGTCAACCGCTGCCTGTCCTGAAATCGATCGCTGATCCATGATCCATCACCTCCTGGTAGACAACACCCCATACGGGTATCAATACCCGTATGGGGTGTTCTTGTCTGGTTGTTCGTATCTTTGCAAGACAGCGGGCCTTTAACGGGTACGGTAGAGACGCAAAATCTTACGTCTCTACCTTAACCAGTATATCATGTTGCGTGGCCACACCCCTCGCGGGGGCGCGGCAGGCTTGTTCAGGATGAAAACCAGAAAACGGTACCGCTTACAGGGCGGCGCGCTTTTCTTTGGTGATATCCAGCACGCGCTGCCAGCTCTTGACAAAGCTGCTGCGGAACAGCATCACCGGGGCAAACTCTTCGTATTCTTCCACGTGAATCCCACCCACCAGATACCCGCGCTTGAAATCGGGCAGTTTGGCCATTAATTCATCGATGACCTTGTGCGGAACCGGGTTGAATATTCTGCTCACCACGAACGGGTTAAGCTTCACCAGATCTTCCGCGGTGCCCTTCCAATTGATGGTCAGGTTCACATCGCCGCCAACCAGTTCGGTGAAGTGATGCAGGCCGCGCGCGCCCCCGCCAATAAACGACATGCGGTAGCCGGCTTCCTTTACCATAACGTACAGTTTGCGTGAGACGGCCAACCCGGCCTGGGCCAGCAGGTCGGGGGAAATGTCGACGTTATTCTTCTCGACGTAAGCCTTCAGCGCGTCATCATAGATGCCGGCGATGTGCGAATAATACAGCTTGGGGCCTTTGACGTTCTTGGGAACCAGGCTTTCATACAGCTCGCCAAGGTCGATGCCCTGCTGAACCGCGAAAATTTCGGTGGCGTTGATGACCGTTCCTTCCGGCACCAGAGTCTTCATGGCGGTCAAGCCCGAATGGGTGGTGGGGATTTTGATGCAAACGTTCGGCGCAACCTTGCGGTTCATATGGGCTTCGCTGATGATCACATTCGGGTCTTCTTCGCGAATGGGGTCGCCCTGGATGCTGACGTAGCCGTCTTCGTGGTTGCTGGCTTCAAAAATGCCCATGAACTTTTCGCAGATGGGGGCGGCCAGCCGGCGTTGGAATTCCGCCACGGCTTCAATGTCATTTTCACAGTCGCGAATAACAGCATCCAGAATTTGGTGGGCGTACGGACCCTCCACCGGATGGTCGAGCATTTTTTGCGAATAAGATGGATTTAACGTGCACCCATTGGCGCCTTCCGCAATTGCCAGATCGGCTTCTTCCCTGGTCGGATTATTGATCCAAAAATTTGTGGAGGTTTGCTGCATGACCCGATGAAAATACCCGTTATTCATGTGAATCTTCCTTTCTGCTTGGGCTGGTCGTTCTGATTCGGTTGTTAAGAAAAAGGGATTGCCTGGGCCGTGAAGGTGTGCCGGTGAAAACATCGATTTTCTATTAGATGTATTATAACAAGATCAAGTGGTAAAGTCAATTTACCACTTGACTTTTATCTATAAATATCATATTATGATGATGTAAACGCTGTGCCAACAAAAAATAGTTGATTGCCTCAAAAAGGTGGCGAAATTGTCTGGCATAAAAATCTTCCAAACCATAGAAAAAACTAGATTATCGTACGAAGTGGCTCACCAGATTGTGCAACTCATTTCGGAAGGCCGCTTGCAGGAAGGCGATGCGCTGCCTCCGGCGAGAGAACTTGCCACGCAGATGAGCGTGAGCCGGCCCATCCTGCAAGAAGCGCTGAGCATCCTTCAAATTCAAGGTTACGTAACCATCCGGCACGGCAAGGGCGTTTTCGTAAAAGACCCCAACACCGACATCCTGAACGTCCCGATTGAAGCGTGGTTGAAAGAGAACATAAAATTCGTCGAGGATTTCTACCAGGCCCGGCTGGCGGTCGAACCACTGTGCGCCTACCTGGCCGCCCAAAATGCAAAGCCGCAAGACATCGCCAGCCTCAGAAAGCTGATCACCGAGGCGGCGCCTTTGTTCAATGGCAGTAATGCATCCATCCTGGTCGGCATCGATATCGATTTTCATTCCAAGATCGCGGAAATCGCCAACAATGAATTTCTGCAGAAGATGCTGAACGCGGTGATCACCCCCGAATATGACATCCGCAAAGTCGTACTGCGGCTGCCGAACCATCAAAAAGTTACGCACAACGATCACGCCGACATATTCGATGCCATCGTCGCCCATGACCCATCGAGAGCGCAGGAAGCCATGGTCGTCGCCCTGGAGCGTCCATTAACTGCAATTCGCGAATTTATGAAAGACAAGGGATAAAAGCATGGCCAAAAGATTGGCGGTTTTACATACGAGTTTTGTGTTTATCAACGTTGAGAAAGTATTCAACAACCTTTACAAAGAATTGATCCCCGATGTTGAAATTGTCGATTTTGTCGACAGCCATATTCTTGCCGACGTTCGCAAGGTGGGTGGCGTCAACAAGTCGCACGCACAGCGCATGACCCATATGGCGCTCGCCGCGCAAGATAGCGGCGCAGACCTGATTTTCTCGGCCTGTTCCTCTCTGGGGCCGACCATCGATGTCGCCCGGCAGATTGTCGACACGCCGATCATTAAGATCGACGATCCGATGACCCAGAAGGCAGTGGAAGACGGCAAATATATTGGCGTGATGGCCACCGTGCCAACCACGCTTCCGCCCACCATCGATTTGATTAACTACTGGTCTGGCAAAAAAGGCAAAACCGTCACCACCAAACAACTGCTGACCGAAGGCGCGTTCGAAATCTTGATGAGTGGGGACCGGGAGAAGCACGACGCCATGGTAGAGCAAAACGCGCGCCTGCTCGCGAAAGAAGTGGATCTCATCGTGCTGGCGCAGGCTTCCATGTCTCGCCTCGCGCCGGACCTGGCTCAGAAAACCGGCATTCCGGTTCTGGGTAGCCCAAGACTGGCGGTCGAATACATCAAGAAGGCTCTCGAAGATCCCAGTATCCTGAAATAGCCAGTCGCGGTTCCGCCAATTCCATTGCAGTGTATTACGCCAATTGGATGTCATAAATAAGGAGGTGATTTCGAAAAAGGATATATTATTTAGGAAGGCAACGCGAATGTAGCGCAAGGCTACTATAGGTAGCGAGAAACCATGTTTTTCAATAGAAATGAGGAGACAAAATGAAAAAGTCGTCACTTTGGTTTGTACTGCTTGTCGTTCTGTCGATGGTGCTGGCTTCATGCGCCCCTGCTGCCACCGAAGCCCCCGCCGCTCCTGCCGCTCCTGCTGCTACTGAAGCCCCCGCCGCCGCTGCCCCTGCTGCAGATCAGTTCTTCGTGTTTCTCCCCAAAGGCCTCGACAATCCCTATTGGGATAACTGCCGCAAAGGCATGGAAGCCAAAATGGCCGAGTTGGGTGTAAAGGCTGAATTCCTCGGCCCCGAAATCAGCAACGCCGCCAAGCAGGTCGAGATTTTTGAAAACGTGATTGCCCGTAAGCCGGCCGCGATCGCGGTATCCCCCAACGATCCCGCCACGGTGATGGACTCCATCGCCAAGGCCACCGCCGCTGGCATTCCCGTGATCACCTGGGACGCTGACGCTCCCGACAGCCAGCGCCTGCTGTACATCGGCACCGACAATGAAGCTGCCGGTTACACCGCCGGCAAGAAACTGGCCGAAATTCTGGGTGGCAAGGGCAAGGTTGCCATTCTGCATGGTTCGCTTTCGGCTCTGAATGCCCAGCAGCGCGTGACCGGTTTTGAACGCGCCATCGCGGAAAACCCCGACATGGAAATCGTGGCCACCGAAGCCACCGAAGATTCGCTCGACACCGCCCTGTCCAAGGCCGAAGCCCTGCTCCAGGCGTACCCTGACCTGGCCGGCTTCTACGGCGTGACTGGTTCGGGTGTCCCGGGCGCGGCTGGCGCTGTGAAACAGGCCAACAAATGCGGTGATGTCAAAGTCGTCGGGTTCGACGTTGTCCCGCAGGGCATTGAATTCATGCGCGAAGGTTGCGTGGATGCTCTGATCTCGCAGCGCCCCTACGGCATGACCGCCCAGGCGCTGGAAATCCTGGTCAAGCTCTCCCAGGGCGCGACGGTTGACGAGGTCGGCGGCAAGAACATTGACACCGGCGTTGAAGTTGTCACCCCCGATACTCTCGAAACCTACTTAACCACTGATCACTAAGATCATCTAGATCGCCTGTATCTTGCGTAAGGGTTTGGCAATTGAGGGAATTCCCTCAATTGCCAAACCACCTGAAAGGAATTGATTATGCAAGAAACAATTTTGCTCATGAAGGGAATACGAAAGGCATTCCCAGGCGTGCAGGCGTTGGACGGGGTTGATCTGGAGGTGCGGCCAGGAGAGGTGATGGCGCTCGTAGGTGAAAACGGCGCCGGCAAGTCGACCTTGATCAAGATTTTGGCTGGTACGTACCGACTTGATGAAGGCGAAATCTATATTGGGGGTCAGCAGGTCCATCTCAGAGGTCCCAAACACGCAAGAGACCTGGGCGTGTCGGTTATCTATCAGGAATTAAATCTGGCTGAACAAATCAGCGTCGCCGAAAATATCTTTGCTGGACGCGAATTTAAGAACAAATTGGGCTTGATCGATTACAAAACGCTGTACGCCAATGCCCAGAAGTGGCTGGATACGCTCCACATTACCGGTGTCAATCCGCGCGATGAAATCCGCAGTCTCAGCATCGCCAAGAAGCAGATGGTGGAAATTGCCAAAGCAATTTCGCTGGACTCCAATATCATCGTGATGGATGAGCCCACTTCTTCCTTACCCACGGTCACCACCAAATCTACCGATTTGAACGAAGTGCAGGTGCTGCTGGAGATGGTCGACAAGCTGCGCAAGCGCGGAAAAGCGATCATTTACATTTCGCACCGCATGGATGAGATTTTCCGTATCAGCGATCGCATTACCGTTATGCGAGACGGCAAATTGATTGGTGTGAAGAATACGGGCGAGACAAACCCGGATGAGATTGTTTCGATGATGGTTGGTCGCGATCTGAAGGACATGTATGGGCGGCCAAAAGCCCCCGCCATCGGTGATGTGGTCCTCGAAGTTCGGAATCTCAACCAGGGTCATCGATTGAAAGATATCAGCTTCAATGTCAGAGCGGGCGAAGTGCTTGGCATCGCCGGGCTGGTGGGCGCCGGCCGGTCGGAAACCGCGCGGGCGGTTTTCGGCGCCGACGCAAGAGACACCGGCCAGGTGTTTATGAACGGCAAGGAAGTGCACATCACTTCGCCGGATCATGCCATCCGGGCCGGTCTGGGATATTTGCCCGAAGACCGCAAAAAAGCCGGCCTGTTCCTGAAAATGGCTGTAAAGACGAACGTTTCTGCCGCGAATTTGGGCGCTGTCAGCAACGGGGGCTGGTTGAACAACGCGACGGAAGAAAGGATCAGCCGCGAGTACGTCAAATCGCTCAACATCCGCACGCCGTCCATCGACCAGCTATCCAAAAACCTGAGCGGTGGCAACCAGCAAAAGGTTGTCATAGCCAAATGGCTCACGTTGAAGCCAAAAGTGCTCATCGTCGATGAGCCCACGCGCGGCATCGACGTTGGCGCAAAAATTGAGATCTATAACCTCATCCACCAGATGGCAGAGCAAGGCGTTGCGGTGGTCATGATTTCGTCTGAGCTTCCAGAAATCCTCGGCATGAGCGATCGGATCGTCGTGCTGCGCGAAGGCCGCCTGGTCGGCGAGTTGGATCGCAAGGACGCCACGGAAGAAAAAATCATGATGCTTGCTACGGGAGTTACATCGGAGGTGCTGGTATGAAATCAGATAAAACGATGACCCCACCCGCAGAGACCAAGCGGGCGACGTTCCTCCACGCGGTGGCGGGCCGGCTGGGCTGGTTGTTTCGGGTCAGAGAAGCTGGTATTGCCGCGGTGGTGTTGATCCTCATCCTGTTCCTGACGCTGGCCACCGATAACTTTGGTAACGCGGAGAACCTGGCCATCGTCGCGCGGCAAATCGCCCTGGTGTCGATCCTGGCCATGGGCATGACCCTGGTGATTTTGCTGGGCGGCATCGATCTTTCGGTGGGCTCCGTGGTCGTCATCACCGCGGTCCTGATCGGTAAGGCGATGGTGAATATGGCGCTGCCGATCCCATTGAGCATCCTCATTGGGTTGGGCGTGGGCGCGCTGGCAGGCTTCATCAACGGCATGCTCATCACTCGAACCGGCGTGCCACCCTTCATTATCACCCTGGGCATGATGGGCCTGGCGCGTGGGGCGGCGCTGGTGATCACCAAAGGCAACTCGATCAGCGGTTTCCCAAAACCCTATCTGGAAATTGGACAGGGTTATTTAGGGCCTGTGCCGTACCCGGTGATTATCGCGGCGGTGCTGGCATTGCTGACGCATATCATGCTCAGCCGCACGACCTTTGGCCGGCGCATTTACCTGGTGGGCAGTAACGAAGAAGCGGCGCTGCTCAGCGGCGTGAACGTAAACCGCATGAAGGTGATCGTCTACACGTTGTGCTCTATGTTCGCCGCGACCGAAGCGGTCGTCGAAACCGCCCGCTTCAGCACCGCGATGGGCAACGCCGGTACAGGCTATGAGCTGACTGCCATTGGCGCTGTGATTATCGGCGGCGCCAGCATGAACGGCGGCGAGGGCTCGGTGATCGGAACGCTGCTCGGCGCCACGCTTCTGGGCCTGATCAACAATGGGTTAATCCAGCTCGGGGTATCCTCGTACTGGCAGCAGGTGTTTAGCGGAAGCATTATCATCCTGGCCGTGGCGTTGGATACCTGGCGCAGGCGGAGCAAGTAGTCGAATTTGTGGTAACAGCATTACACATCAAAATTGTTTGAGGAGAAGCAACATGGACATGGAGAATAAAGTTGTTGTCATCACTGGCGGAGGCCGGGGTATTGGTACGGCGACTGCCGAGTTATGCGCGAAGAATGGCGCCAAAGTTGTCATTGCTGAGTTGAATGAAGAGTGGGGCCGCAAGGTCGAATCGGAAATGCAGGCGCAGGGTCTGGATGTTTCGTACGTCCACTGCGATGTATCCAAAGAGGCTGATGTGGAAGCGGCCATCCAGTTCGCTGTGGAAAAGTACGGCAAGCTGGACGGCATCTTCAATAACGCGGCCACCATTGTGGTGAAACCGGTGGAATACCTGACCGCCGAGGAATGGAATCTGGTGATCGGCGTCAACCTGAACGGCGTTTTCTACGGTTGCAAGCACGCCATCCTGCAGTTCAAGAAGCAGGGCACGGGCGGGTCGATCGTCAATATGGGCTCGATCTCCGCGATCGTTGGGCTGTACGAGCAGCCTGCGTACTGCGCATCGAAGGGCGGCGTCTTCCAACTCACCCGCCAGATCGCGGTGGAACATGCCAAAGATAACATCCGCTGCAACACCATCGGCCCAGGCTCGGTGGCCGGCGAATTTGTGCAGATCTATCTGGATGGGCAGGCCGATCCGCAGGAAGCCGCGCGGCGGCAGATGGCATCGCACCCGATTGGCCGCTTTGCCACCCCCAATGAAATCGCGGAAACGGTCATGTTCATGCTGTCTGACCGCTCGTCGTTCGTGACGGGCGCCAATTTACAGGTTGACGGCGGTTATACCGCGATCTAACCCAATTTATCTGTAGTAGCACAACCTCCGATCCTGATCGTCTCATCCTGTTTCAGGATTGGCGGGCGGGGTCGGAGGTATTTTTATGCGCGCTATGAAACGAATCGGATATTACAAGTTCCTGATCGGTTTGCAGGCCGAGTGGCCGGAGGACGTCATCCGGGAGATCCAACGCTGCCTGGTTGACCTGAACAAAAACCGCAAGCTGGTTGTCATCGATGACGACCCTACCGGCTCGCAGCTTGTCAAGGATATCTCCGTTCTTACGGAGTGGGACGAAGATTTTCTTGCCCGGGAGCTGGCATCTCCGCTCAGCGCGTTTTACATCACCACCAATTCGCGCGGGAAACCGCCCGAGGTTGCCGAGGCGATCAATACCGCGATTGGCAAAAACCTTCAAAGCGCCGCCGAAAAACAAAACATGAAGATCACGATCGTCAGCCGGGGCGATTCAACCCTGCGCGGGCACTTCCCCGGAGAGGTGGACGCTCTCGCCAGGGGGATCGGGATTGACTTTGACGGCATGTTCCTGATCCCGGCTTTGCTGGAAGACGGCCGCTTTACGATTGATGATGTGCATTACATCGTGCGCAACGGATGGCTGGTTCCGGTTGGAAATACCGACTATGCCCGCGACGCCACTTTCGGATATTCGTCATCCAATCTCAAAGAATGGGTGGAGGAGAAATCTGGCGGGGCGGTCAAAAAAGAGGATGTCTTTTCGATCAGCCTGGACGAACTTCGCCGGCAGGGCCCCGACGCGGTTTACCGGCGGATGGTATCGCTGCCCAAGGGATTTATCTGCGTGGTGAATGCAGTCAGCCGCAAGGATATTGAAGTGTTTACGCTGGCCATGCTGCGGGCTGAACTGAAGGGGAAAAACTACATGACCCGCTCGGGGCCTTCTTTTGTGCCGGTGCGCATGGGTCTGGATGAATACCCGCTGATGACCAAAGAGCAGATGCCGGACATGAGAAAAGACGCCGGCGGGCTGACGATCGTCGGGTCGTATGTGGCCAACTCCACCAGGCAGATCGAGGAAGTGCTGCGCAGAAATCTGGTGAAGAGCATTGTGGTGGAATTGGAGAAGGTGCTGGATGACAGAAAGCGTGCAAAGGCGGTTGGTGCATACGCGGAGCAGATTAACCAGTGCGTGCAGCAGGGCCAGGACGTGATGCTGTACACCAGCCGCAAGCTGCTGTTGGGCGCGGACGCGCAGAGCAGCCTGATGGTGGGGCAGAAAGTATCTACCAGCCTGATCGAAATCCTGCGCAGCATCAGCGTGCGGCCAAGATACATCCTCGCCAAAGGCGGTATTACCTCCAGCGATATGGCCACCCAGGGCCTGGGCGTCAGGCGGGCGATGATCCTGGGGCAAATCGAAAAAGGCATCTCGGTGTGGAAGCTGGGGCCGGAGACAAAATTCGACGGGCTGTATTACCTGGTCTTCCCAGGGAACGTTGGCAACGCCGACACGCTCGCCAGGGTGATTACGGAGTTGAAAATATAAACCGTATTATGGAAGCGGCCGTTCTGGTAAAGGCTTTTATGATAATTCACAGAAAAGCGAACCGCGAAGAAGCGCACCGTCCCGGCGTCCTTCGGGAAAGAGCGCGAAGAAAAACGCGAAGAATAGCCATTTAAAATCTTCTTCGCGTTTCGTTCGCGCTCTTCGCTTCTTTCCCGAAGGAACACTCCCGCAAGGACACCGGGACGGTGCGGGGCGGTGCGCGGTGAAATCTTTTTGCGTGGCCCGGTAAACGCGACCGGCTTTTTGCTTCTGACGGTAGAATCAATATACGGGAGGGATGCATGAAACAGTACATCGATATTTCTGTGCCTGTCAGCCAGGACATTCCGGTCTGGGAAGGCGACCCAAAGGTGGAAATTCGATCCGCCGCGTCCATTGCGGCGGGGGATATTGCCAACGTCAGCTTCCTGAACATGGGCGCCCACACCGGGACGCACATCGACGCGCCGGTGCATTTTGTGCAGGGGCGAAAAGGCGTCGACAGCATTGCCGTCGACCGGCTGATCGGCGAGACGGTGGTGGTGGATTTCGGCGATCTGGAAGGCGAGATCCGATACGAAGACTTTGAGCGGATGAACATTCCCGCCGGAACCAAACGGCTGCTGTGCAAAACCCGCAATTCACAACTGTGGACGCTGTACCCAAACCGTTTCTATAAAGACTTTATCGGCGTTTCGGACAGCGGGGCGCGCTGGGTGGTGGAGCACGGGATCGACGTGCTCGGCGTGGATTACCTGGGCGTCGAGCGCTTCGACAGCGTTGCCCGCGGCGCACCCACGCATCACCGCCTGCTGGAAGCGGAGGTGATCATCATCGAGGGGCTGAATCTAACCGCGGTCGAGCCGGGATCGTATGAGCTTATCTGTCTCCCCGTCCGGATGAAAAACCTGGACGGTTCACCATGTCGGGCAATACTTGTAAAGGAGGATTGATTTGAACAAGCGGAAGTTGGGTTACTCGGATTTATATTTGACCACCGTCGGTTTTGGCGCCTGGGCTGTTGGCGGAGGAAATTGGGATTGGGGATGGGGCCAGCAGGATGACAAGGAATCCATCGAGGCCATCCACAAGGCGATCGATCTGGGCATCAACTGGATTGACACCGCCGCCGCCTACGGTTTGGGACATTCTGAAGAGATGGTAGGCAAAGCCATTCAGGGCAAACGCGACCAGTTGACGATTGCCACCAAATGCGGCCTGGTATGGGAAGGACGGACCGACGGGACGGTGGGTAACCGTCTGAAAGCGTGGAGCGTGCGCCAGGAGGCGGAAAACAGCCTCAAGCGCCTGGGCGTGGATGTGATCGATCTGTTCCAGATCCACTGGCCCAACCCGGACGCGGACATCGAAGAAGGCTGGGGCGAGATCGCCCGGCTGATCGAGGAAGGCAAGGTGCGCTACGGCGGCGTGTCGAATTTCAGCCTGGAACAGTTGAAGCGGGTGCAAAAAGTGCACCCGGTGGCTTCGCTCCAGCCCGAGTACAGCATGCTGGAACGAGGCGTGGAGGACGAATTGCTGGAATACTGCGCCGCGAACAATATCGGCGTGGTCGCCTACAGCCCCATGGCTTCCGGGTTGTTGACAGGCAAATACAACAAAGAAACCGTCAAGACCATCCATCCGGAAGACTGGCGCTTGAAGTACAGCGAGCATTTCCGCCCCGGCAATTTCGAGAAGAACATCGAGCGCGTCGAGCAGTTGAAGGAGATCGCCGGACGGTACGATCGCAGCGTGGGCGAGCTGGCTGTGGCGTGGGTGCTGCGCCGCAAAGAGATGACGGCCGCGATTGTTGGATCGCGCCGGCCGAGCCAAATTGAACAGATCGCGCCTGCGTCTGACTGGGTGCTGAGCGATGATGTGATCGCGGAGATCGAAGCGATCTTAAAATAGTTCGTACACAGTGATCCAATAAGCGGCAGCGGGCAAGCACAACGCCCACTGCCGCTTTCGCATGAAGTCAGGAAAGAGACGCGGGCTGCTCTGCCAGCGCCGCTTCGAGGGAACGGCTGGCGGCGGTAAAAATATCTCTGGGGTCGCGGTAGTCTGGCGCGGCTGCCGCGGTGCCGTACGTGACGTCCACTTTGTAATAGTCATCACCCGCATGGAAGGGCGCGGTGAGGATATTTTGAATGCGGTCGATGATGATGCTGACATCCGCGGCCTGGCGCAGGTCTTCGTGCAGGGTGACAAACCGGTATCCGGAAATACGGGCGATCGTATCGGTCGGGCGCAGGTTGTTTTTCAGCCGCCGGGCGATTTCGAACAGGAGTAGATTGGAAATATCCTGGTCTGATTTTGCCGGCCCGGTTTCCTGCTCGGAGAGGGCGATTTGGAATGTGACGACCGCATACACAAAATCCTGCCGGCGTTTGGCGCGCTCAAATGCCAGTTCCAGACGCGTGTAGAAAAACTCCAGGTTGAAGAGACCCGTGATTGGATCGCGAAAAGAGATCACCTTGGGGGTCACGTCCCAGGCCATCATGCGTTTCGCCAGTTCAGTGAGCTGGTCGACGCCGACCGGTTTGATCAGAACCAGATCTGCCAGATCGGAAACCATCTGCACCGTGCTGGGGTAGCCGGTGATCACAATTACGCGCGTGTGGTCGAAGCGCGGGTTGGAGCGGATCTGGTAGAGAATATCTTCGCCACCCAACTCATTCCCCAGCCGCATATCCAGCAAAATCAGCCCCGGGCTGCTGCCCGCCAGGCGCACCAGCCCTTCGCGCGCCGAGAGAACGATTTCGACCTCAAGCCCTGCCAGCGAAAGGACTGCCTTAAAGTACTCGGCGATGCTCCTATCATCGTCTATGACCAACACGCGATTATTGTGCATCCCACCTCAGCCAAAGGTTCCAAATCTGAACAGCGGCACATATTTCATTGGAAGTCATACCGGTAACAATCATTATATCGAATTTTGCTCGCATTGTAATCAACAAAGCTGTGAACATAAAGGTAAGCTGGACAATTGATGCTCCCGAAGGGATTGCATCTTCGCCTGCCGCGGGGCATAATGAGCTTGCCGCAAATACTTACTTCAAAGGCTACCAACATGCAACTCATCTCATGGGCTGTTCTCCTGCTCGGCAGCGCGGGCGTTATCTTCATCTCGCGTAAATCGCTGCTGCGACCGGGCTCGCACGGGTTTTACCGCTTTTTTGCCTGGGAGATTCTGCTGGTTTTGTTCGCGCGCAACCTCAATGATTGGTTTCGCGACGCGCTGGCCTCGCACCAACTGGTTTCGTGGCTGTTGTTGGTCATTTCGCTGGTGCTGGTGATCATGGGCGTCCGGCTGCTGCGCGACCGCGGTCGCCAGGACGCGGAGCGCAGCGACCCGGCGTTGCTGGGCCTGGAAAAGACGGCGCAACTGGTGACGGGCGGGCTGTACCGCTACATCCGCCACCCCATGTACAGCTCGCTGTTGTTCTTGGGGTGGGGCATGTTTTTTAAGTCGCCATCGTGGATCGATGCCGGGCTGGCGCTGGCGTGCTCGCTGTTCCTGATCGCCACGGCACGCGTCGAGGAGCGTGAGAACCTGGGCTATTTTGGCGACGCCTACGCGGTCTATATGCGGCACAGCAAACGCTTCATCCCGTTTGTGTATTGAGCAGGTCGCGCTGCCCCTTTGGTGGGCCACGCAAAAAGGTTTTCTGTAGGGGCGACCCTTGCGGTCGCCCGCTGCGGCGGCCATCCGGTGTTTCCTCGGTAGGTACATGAATCGGCCGGCCAATGGGCGACCGCAAGGGTCGCCCCTACAATAACGGACTATCAAATAAACAACAGACACGCGCGGGGATTTGTGCTTTAATCATCCCAGGGAGGGCCAATCTTATGGACTACGGCCGGCCGGTGGAATTTGGCTATTTTCTCACCCCCAATGCGGATTACCCCGAGGTGCTGCGCCGGGCGCAGCTTTGCGACGCGCTGGGGATGGATTTTCTGGGTGTTCAAGACCACCCGTACCAGCGCCGCTTTCTGGATACCTGGACGCTGTTGTCCAGCCTGGCGCCGCAGACCAGCCGCATCCGTTTGCTGCCGGATGTGATCAACCTGCCGCTGCGCCCGCCGGCGCTGCTGGCCAAGGCGGCGGCTTCGCTGGATATCATCAGCGGCGGGCGGCAGATCGGAAGAGCACACGTCTGAACTCCAGTCACACTGATATATCT
>CALDSL010000193.1 GCA_937920255.1 uncultured Anaerolineaceae bacterium
CAGCCCTGCCAGAAGAGCGTGCGCAGATGGCAGATAAAATGGCGCGGCCGGCCGGTATGCACATCCAACTCGATGTCGGCCTTATCCAGCGTGGCGTAGGAACCGCCGTTCAGCGGCAGGATATTTTCGGGGAAGACTTGGTGGATGCCGATGCCTACCGGGTTGTCGCGCCCGGACGGTAAAAATGCGCGGAAAGCGGTGTTGGCGAAACTGACGCGCAGTTCCGGCCCGGTGAACAGCGCGATGGCGCTGGGATCGACCGCGAGCACGGTTTCCAGCAGCCGGTTCTGGTGCACAATCTCTTCGCGCAGCCGGTGGCGCTCCAGGGCGTAGCGGATAACGCGCTCCAGCAGCGCGGGGTTTGTCTCGGTTTTGGAAATGTAATCCACGGCGCCAGCCTGCATGGCTTTCAGGTCTACATCGTAACTGCCACGCCCGGTGAGCAGGATAAAGGGAATACTGTAACCCGCTGCGAGGGCATGGCGCACCAGGTCCAGTCCATTTTCTGAACCGAGGTAGTAATCCACCAGCACCACATCCGGCAGTTGCTCTTCCAGCGCGCGCAGCGCGTCGCTCGAATTGACAACCCAGCGAATGGTATCAATCCCACCGCGCGCCTCTTTCAACATTTCGCGTGTGAGAAGGTAATCTTCCTGATCATCTTCCACCAGCAGGATGTGCCAGGGGCGCGCGTCTTCCATTTCAGTTCCCTCGCGATATGCTGGGGAGTTCAACGATATCAAACCAATAGCGCCCCAGCACTTTCATAATTTCGGTCAGGCGCTCAAATGTGACCGGCTTGGTGATATACCCACTCACACCCAGGTCATACGAACGCAGGATGTCTTCTTCGGCTTTCGAGGTTGTCAGCACCACCACCGGGATCGCCCGCAGGTTGGGATCGCACTTGATTTCTTCCAGCGCTTCCCGCCCGTCTTTGCGGGGCATGTTCAGATCGAGCAAGATCAGGCCGGGCATCGGGCAGCTCTCAGGGTCGGCGTAAGCGCCCTGGCATTTGAGGTAATCCATCAGTTCCTGGCCGTCCTCCACGAAATTCACTTTGTTGTTCAGGCGGGCCTCCTGCAAAGCTTCGTGGCAAAACATGCGGTCATCTGGATCGTCTTCTGCCATGAGAATCACAATGGAGTGTTTGCTGGTCATTCCCTTTTTCCTTATCGTGGGGGTATGGGCTCATGTGGCAGCGCGATGATAAAGCGCGAACCCTGTCCTAAGGTGCTTTCAGCATGGATCTCGCCGCCGTGCCGTTCGACAATTTTGCGGCAAATTGCCAACCCAATACCATTGCCTTCAAATGCCCCGCGGCCGTGCAACCGCTGGAAAGGTAGAAAAATCCGGTCCGCGTAGATGGCTTCAAACCCAATGCCATTATCTTCCACCACAAGTTTTATACCATCATTTGTCGATTCTTCACAAGCGACCCGAATGACCGGTGGCACATCCGGGCGGTGGAACTTGAGCGCGTTGCCGATCAGGTTTTGGAATAACTGGTGCATCTGCGTCGGCTCGGCGTTGATCGACGGCAGGGGACCTACCTCGACCTTGCCGCCGGTCTGTTCCAGGCGCAGTTCGAGATCCATGAGCACATCCCGTACCGTACGTTCCAGGTTGACCGCGGCCAGCGGTTGGGCTTTTGTGGTGATGCGCGAATACGCCAGCAGATCATTGATCATCTTCTGCATGCGCTCGGCGGCTTTCATCATGCGTTCGAGTGAATCGAGACTTTCGGCATTAAGCGTGCCATCCGACCGCGCCCGCAGCCGGTCGCCAAAGGCCAGGATTTTGCGCAGCGGCTCCTGCAGATCATGCGAGGCGATGTAGGCAAAATCTTGCAGCTCGCTGTTGCTGATCTGCAGCGCGCGGGCAGTCTGTTCGAGGTCGGCGGTGCGCCGGGCTACGCGTTCTTCCAGCTCTTCGTTGGCGAGCAGCAGGGCTTGTTCGGCGCGCTCGCGTTCCAGCGTGCGCTGCTGCAGCCGCAGGCGCATTTGATGGAACGCATCCGCCAGGCTGCGGATTTCGACCACCGTGCTGGTGGGTAAAGGTACCGCATTGTTACCCGCGGCCAATTCGGTGGCCGCGCGGCTTAAGGAGGTCAGCGGCCGGGCTACTTCGCGGGCGATCAACACGCCTGCGACGAGGCAGATCACCAAAAACACCAGCAGGATGATGTAGGCCAGGTCGCTGCCGTACTGTACGGAGGCCAGGGCGGTGGAGGCCGGGGCCTCGGTGATCACATTCCAGCGCAACTGGGGAACGCGGGCGTACCCGATCAGCGTGCGGTCGGTTAAAGGGCCGTAGATCAGGCTGCCGGATGGCTCTATGGAATTCAAAACAGTCTGCATCTGCGGCTGGGCAGAAAGGTTGGCGAAAGAGCGCACCAGGCTGTTATCGGGATGCGAGATGACCTTTGCCTGCTCATCCACCAGGTAGGCGAACATTGTTTGAGCGTTGCCCTGCCGGTTGATAAATGCGCTCACCTGCTGCGAGTCGATGGTGACCATGACGATCCCGCTAA
>CALDSL010000194.1 GCA_937920255.1 uncultured Anaerolineaceae bacterium
GGGGCGTGGTACCTGTTCATCCAGAGCCTGGACCGCTTCCTCTACCCGGTGATGAACCTGTCCTCGTTCTGGACGCAGATCCAGAACGGCCTGTCCGCCGCCGAGCGCATTTTCGCCCTGATCGACGCCGAGCCAAAAGTGGTGCAGACCGGTGACCGGCGCGTGGAAACCCTGCGGGGCAAGATCGAATTTGAGCGGGTGTGCTTCCGCTACTCCGACAAAGAGCAGGTGCTGGACGAGTTTTCACTGTCCATCCAGCCGGGCGAGAACATCGCCGTGGTGGGACATACCGGGGCAGGCAAATCTTCGGTGGCCAAGCTGGTGGCGCGCTTCTACGAGTTTCAGGAAGGCCGCCTGCTGGTGGACGGGATGGACATCCGCTCGTTTGACCTGGACGACTACCGCCGCCACCTGGGCATCGTCTCGCAGATGCCGTTCCTGTTCTCGGGCAGCGTGGCCGAAAACATCCGCTACGCGCGGCCGGAAGCCAGCGAGCGCGAGATCGAACACATCGCGCGCCAGATCGGCGACGGCGACTGGCTGGAGACCCTGCCGCAGGGGCTGGAAACCCAGGTGGGCGAGCGCGGCGGGCGGCTCTCGATGGGCCAGCGCCAGCTCGTGGCGCTGATGCGCGTGCTGGTGCAGCGCCCGGCCATCTTCATCCTCGACGAAGCTACCGCCAGCATTGACCCCTTCACCGAGTGGCAGATCCAGCAGGCGCTCAGCCTGATCCTGCGCCAGTCGACCAGCATCCTCATCGCCCACCGCCTGAGCACGGTCAAATCCGCCGACCGCATTCTGGTGATGGAACAGGGCCGCATCATCGAGCAGGGCAACCACGAGGGCCTGTTGGAACAGGGCGGGCACTACGCCACGCTGTATAACACCTACTTCCGGCATCAGAGTTTGGCGTACGTGGAGCAGGCCAAAACCGTGTTTGGGGATTAGCGCCTAATCAAAATCCGTAGGCAAATCCGGGTCGGCGAGATGCGCGTACATGCGCTCGATCTCTTCCATCGTCGTCCGCTGCACCGATAGCGGCGGGATGGCGTCGCGCGCGAAGAAGCGCGCCCCGGCGGTCTCGATGCTGTCGGCCGGCGCGCCGCCGGTCAACTCGCACAGGAAGAAGTGCTTCCAGATCGAGAACGCGTGCGGCGGATGGCCGTGCAGGTTGCGGTCAAACAAGGCCAGCAGCTTGACGGCGCGCACGCGGTAGCCGCTCTCCTCGAACACCTCGCGCTCCACCGCGTGGCTGGGGCGCTCGTTCACATCCACCCAGCCGCCGGGCAGCGTCCAGCCGCCGTCGGACAGTTCCTTTACCAGCAGGATCGAATCGCCCTGAAACACCACGCCGCGCGCGTCGATCTTGGGCGTGGCGTAGCCGGTCTGCCCTTCCAGCAGATCGTGGATGGCGGCCATATCCGCGCCGGTGTATTCGGCCAGGATCTGCTCCGCCACTTCGCGCACCTGCCGGTAGCGTTCGATGTCAAACGGGTTGCCGCAGTAGGTCAACCCGCTCTGGGTGATGAATTGCAGGCGCTGCGCCCACTCCAGCCATTTGGGATTGCTCATGGATGATCCTCCTTCGTAATGTTACTACCAGAAGGAGGAAAACACATCACGAATTTCACGAATACTGCGAATGGTACGAATGTTTTTTTGCTACTACTGAGTGAATAGGTTTGGTTGTTTGTTTTATTCGTGCCATTCGCAGTATTCGTGGCATTCGTGATGCTTTTTCTCGTTTCAGCGTACAATAATGTCACAGGAGGAACCGATCAATGACCGATATCCCCCAGACGACTGATCTTGATGACTGGCACCGCCACTTCGCTGCGCAGTGCAACAACACCGCCTGGGACCTGGCCAGGCAGGATGACCTGACCGACGAGGAGGCCGACGAACTGCTCAACGCCGCGTTCGCCGCCGCCTACCATTGGAGCAAGGTCGGTGAGCCGATCAACGGGGCGCGCGCCGATGTGACCCTGGCGCACGCGCACGCCGTGCTGGCGCAACGCGACGGCGGGGAGGGCCTGGCACCGCGTGCCATGTTTTACGCGCGCCGCAGCCTGAACTACTTCAACACCCACCCGTGCGAAGACTGGGACCTGGCCTTCGCCCACGCCGAAGTTGCCTACGCCGCGGCAGCTTCCGGCGACGCCTACCTGCACAAGTATCACCACCAGCAGGCCGCGCGCCTGGGCAAGGATATTCTCGAAGACGAAGACCGCGCCGCGTTCCTCGACGTGCTGGAAAAGGTTCCCAAGCCCTGAAATCGCAAGCCCTATAAAAGGGCGGCTCAATGCGCTACAATACAACCAGCCGCTCGTTATGAGAAGGTTGTGGAGAAGAAGAATGAAGAAGCCGCTTTTCTTCCTGATCGCCCTGATCATGCTCATTACGCCTGCCTGCCAGAGGACGGACGCCGCCGCCCCCGCGCAGCCCGGTCTGGACAGCACCGAACTGGCCCGCATCGTGCAGGCCACGCTGGCCATCCTCACCCAGCCCGCCCCGCCGCCCGCCGTGGAAACGCTGCCTGCGCCGGCCGTCGACCCCGCCTCCACCGCGGCGGCGGTCACGCCCGCCGCGGCAGGGACGCCGGTCAGCCCCGCGGCGCGCCCGGCCAGCCTGATGATCGCCTACACCCTGGAGGGCGACGTGTACCTGTGGCAGGCCGGAGTGGACGTCACCCGGCTGACCGATCACGGGCAGG
Organism: uncultured Anaerolineaceae bacterium; assembly: GCA_937920255.1. GTDB lineage: Bacteria > Chloroflexota > Anaerolineae > Anaerolineales > Anaerolineaceae > CALDSL01. The sequence goes on from CALDSL010000194.1 coordinate 2,714, forward strand.
CGCTGGATGTTTCGCTCTCGCCCAGTGGGGCGTGGGTGGCATATACCCGCCGGGTGGGCGACCGCCCGGTGGAACTGTGGGCGGTGCGCGCCAACGGCGCGGATAACCGCCAGCTCGTCCCCGCCGCCGATCTGCCTTCCAGCGGCGACACAGTGCTGGTGCCGGACCAGATAGAATGGCTGCCCGGTACGCACCAGTTGTATTACACCACCCGCGTCACCTACACCGGCCCGGGCGAGCCGCCCAGCGACGACCTGCGCAGGGTCGACGCCGATAATCCGGCCGACCGCGCCGAACTGCTCTCCCCCGGCCAGGGCGGTCATTTCCTGTTCTCGCCCGACCGGGAGAAGATTCTGATCACCCAGGCAAGCCGTTTCCGCGTGGCCAATATCGACGGCTCGGGGGCGCGCGACCTGTTCACCTACCCGTCCATCTTCACCTACAGTGAATGGACCTACTACCCCGACCCGGTGTGGAAGAAGGACAGCAGCGCCTTTCGCGTGGCCATCCCCGCCCAGGACCCCCTCACCCGCCCGGACGACCCGACCGTGATCTGGGATATACCCATCGACGGGTCTTCGGCGCGGCCGCTGCTTTCGGTGCCTGCCGCGCCGGCCTACATGTACCGCCCGCTGATCTCGCCGGATGCCAGAACGGTGCTGTACCAGACGCGCCGCAGCGAGACCGAACTGGTCAGCGACCTGCATATCGCCAACATCGACCTGGGCGGTGACTGGGTGATCCATTCAGCCAACCAGCGCCTGCGCAACTGGTCGCCCGACTCACTGCGGCTGAGCATTTTCGCCGGCGACCGCAACGAGATTCAGGTTGGCACGGTGCAGGGCGTGTTTTCGAGCTGGCCGGTGGGGGTCAAGCCGTTCGCGCTGGAGTGGGCCGACGCCGAGCGCGTGATCGTGTTGAGCGGCAACATCGAGGCGCCGGAGCTGTACCTGGTGGCGCTGGGCAGCCGCTCACTGCTGATCACCCAATCGACCAGCGCGGAGGTGCAGTTCGACTATACGCAGTAGCGTTACGGGAAACTGGCTGTTCCCTGCCGCGCGTTTTGCAGTATAATAATGTCAATATAAGCCTGTTCCAGGAGGAGTAGGCCGACGCCATTCCGACAGAGAAGGAGACCCTGGGCTGTAAGTCTCCGCGGAAGAGCCTGGCCGAAGTCGTCTGGAGACGCTGCCGAAGAACCCCGCCCCGCGGGAAGTAGAACGGCACGGGTGAGCCCGTTACAGCGAAGCCCGGATGATGGTCCGGGCACGAGCGCGCCGGCCTGCCGGCGAATCGAGGTGGTACCGCGGAAGAGCCCCTTTCGTCCTCAGTGGATGATTGGGGTATTTTATTTAAGAGGAGAAAAGCTTAATCACGAATGAGACGAATAGCACGAATGACACGAATAAAACAATGAACTAATCTGAAAGGTTGAAAGGCCACGATGACCAACACCGCAGACTCGACCAAGTTACTGTATCCAGACCTTTCGTTTGAGATTATGAAGTTTATATTCGAAGTGCACAATCAGTTGGGATCAGGCTACACAGAAGAAATTTATGAGCGTGCATTGATCATAGAACTTGAACAGAATGGCATTCCATTCGAAAGCCAAAAGTGTATTGAAGTGATGTACAAAGGACAGAAAATTGGGGTGTACCGGTTAGACATTGTTGTAGATGGGAAGATTGTACTGGAACTCAAAGCCGTGAAGGAGCTGACAGATGTATTTCGACAACAATTGCTTTCTTATCTCAAGGCCTCCGGCCTGCGGTTGGGCATTCTTGTCAATTTTGGAGCGCCACGTGTTCAAAGTATCCGTATAGCGGCTTGATTATTTTGATAAAGCATTATTCGTGACATTCGTGTCATTCGTACCATTCGTGATTAAAGCACTTTTTTTAAGGAGAGAGAATGACGGACTTACCGAAGACGTATGATTTTCGCACTACTGAGAAGCGGTTGTACCAGTGGTGGGAGGAGCGCGGGTATTTTAAGCCGCGCAGCGACCCCAACCGGCCGGATTTTGACCCGACCGTGGAGCCGTTCGTGATCTCGATCCCGCCGCCCAACGTGACCGGCGAGCTGCACCTGGGCCATGCCATGTTCGTCTCCATGGAAGACCTGATGATCCGCTACCACCGCATGAAGGGTTACTCGGCCCTGTGGGTGCCCGGCTCGGACCACGCCGGGATCGCCACGCAACTGCAGGTGGAAAAAATGCTCGTGGCCGAAGGCACCAGCCGCGAGGCGCTGGGGCGCGAGGAATTCGAGCGCCGCACCTGGGAATGGAAAGCCAAGTACGGCGGCATCATCCAGCAGCAGATCCGCCGCCTGGGCGCGTCGTGCGACTGGGAGCGCGAGCGTTTCACCCTCGACCCCGGGCTGTCGCGCGCGGTGCGCGAGGCCTTCGTGCGCCTGTACGACAAGGGCCTGATCTACCGCGGCCCGCGCATGATCAACTGGTCGCCCGGGCTCAAAACCGCCGTCTCCGACCTGGAAGTGGAATACACCCAGGAGCCGGGCTTCCTGTACCACTTCAAGTACATG
>CALDSL010000195.1 GCA_937920255.1 uncultured Anaerolineaceae bacterium
CGGCGAGCGGTAAATCGCCCACAGGCGCAGGCTGTAGATCAGCACAAACACCGCCACCATCTCTTCCAGAATTTCCTGCTCGTCGTACCATACCAGCGCGACGCCCGCGATGACCAGCGCCAGCCCGATCAGGCTGGGGTGCGGCAGCGCAAAGCGCTTGAAGGTCAACCAGCGCTGTCTGGCCTCCAGCCACGCGGATGCGGCCACCACCACCAGTACCAGCGAAAGCGCCACATAGCCATACATAAAATACGGGTTGAAGTAATTGTGCAGGTTGGTCTGTGATTCCAGATTGCCGGCGAACGCTTCCGGGGTCTCCCAACGGAAGAAGTCCTGCCCCCAACTAATCTCCTCCATGCCATACACAAAAAAGGCCAGCGCCATGCCGGCGTACAGCGCCGTAAACAACCAGCGCGTTTTGCGGTTGAAGCGCTCGCCTTGCCACATGCGGCGGATCACCAGCCCGGTCAGGACTGCCGAGATGATCATGGCCAGCGGCACGAACAGGTCGAAGAGACCCCGGTCTTTCCAAAACAAGATGAGATAGATGGTGCGCGACTTGTAAGCCACCAGCCGGCAAAACACCAAAAACACCCCAACCAGCGCCGCAAAAATCAACACCTTGCGCGGTGAAGGCCGGAAGGAGGTGGATGCAGACAGCGGCTCACGCAAAAAGATGGATTTTGCCCTCGCCCGCCAGCGCGGGTCGGTCAGCTTGGGCAATAGCCAGCCGGCAGCCGCCAACGCCGCAACCCCGGCCACATAACCCACGCCCACCACCCAGCGCCCGTGATTGGAGAACTGCTGGTCTGGCGAAAAATTCAACTCCATAAAACGCGCGATGGGAGCGTAAACCAACGGAAAAGCCAGCAGCAATATTGCCGCCAGCCCGATCAACACGCGACCTGTAGTACGAAGCATGGAACGATTCATCTTTTCCCCCTGCGAAGCGCCAGCAGGGCACTGGCTGTGTTCTGAGATGTTGGAATATGTGTCACGGTAAGAAATTCCGGCCACAAAAAGATTAACGCACGACGGGCGGATTCGTTTCAAAAAAAGAGGCGCAGAACCCTGCGCCTCTTCATCAAACCAACCCCCTCTCTACTTATTTGATAACTCGCACAAAAGCGCACCGCGCACCGTCCCGGTGTTCCTTCGGGAAAGGTGCGAAGTACGCGCATCGTCCCGCACCGTCCCGGTGTCCTTCGGGAATGTTCCTGCGGGAAAGAAAAACGCGAAGCAAAACGTTTTAAAATTTCTTCGCGTTTCCTTCGCGCTCTTCGCTTCTTCGCGGTGAAATCTTTTTGCGTGGGCCGTAAAGCGCGATCGGCTTTTACCAGTAGTGATGCACCTGCTCGCGGATGCGGCGGTCATAGATTTCGCGCACCTGCGCCATGACTTCGTCTGAGAGCGGCGGCAGATCCGCGGCCGAGAAGTTCTGCTCGGCCTGCGAGGCGCGCTTGGCGCCCGGGATGGCGCAAGTCACCGCGTCGAACATCAGGATCCAGCGCAGGGCGAACTGCACCATGCTCCACCCCTGCGGGCAGATGGTCTTGAGCTCTTCCACCGCCTCCAGCCCGCTGAAGTAGTCCACGCCCGAGAAGGTCTCGCCGCGGTCGAACGACTCGCCGTGGCGGTTGAACGCGCGGTGGTCGCTTTCCGAGAAGACGCTGTCGGGCTTCATCTTGCCGGTCAGCAGGCCCGAGGCCAGCGGCACGCGCGCCAGAATGCCCACCTTGCGCTTCTTCACCTGCTCGAACAGCAGGTCGGCCGGGCGGTGGCGGAACATGTTGAAGATGATCTGCACGCTCTGCACGTTGGGATACTCAATTGCCTTGAGCGCTTCTTCCACCCTCTCCACGCTCACGCCGTAATAGCGCAGCTTGCCAGCCTGCACCAGATCGTCCAGCACGCCGAACACCTCGGGCATGTAGAACACCTCGGTCGGCGGGCAGTGCAGTTGCAACAGATCCAGCGCTTCCACTTCCAGGTTCTTCAGGCTGCGCTCCACAAAAGCCGTCAGGTTGGCGCGGTTATAGCCCGTGGCGATGTGCGGATCCAGCCGGCGGCCGGCCTTGGTGGCCACGTAGAACGCCGCGCCGGTCTCCTTGCGCAGCCGCGCCATCAACCGCTCGCTGATGCCGTCGCCGTACACGTCGGCGGTGTCGAAGAAGTTGACGCCCATCTCCAGCGCGCGGTGCAGCGCCGCGATCGAGTCGGCTTCATCCACTTCGCCCCACGAACCCCCAATTGCCCACGCCCCAAAGCTCAATGCCGATACTTTCCACCCCGTTCGTCCCAATTCCCTGTATTCCATTGTCGATTCTCCCATCTTGGCGGCCGTCCCGCGGCCGCGTATTTTTCTGTTTCGGGATCATTATGCCACAGAAAATCAAAAGCGCCCCCCCACAGCGGAGGACGCTTTTGACGGAAAACGCGGTTGTAGGAGTGAAGCATTCGGTCGGGCCAATACGTATCCAGGAGATGACCGCCCTCCGAATGCTTCACCCGGGGGTGGCCCGGAAACATTTTATGCGGAAGAAAAAGTCCAGGGTTGTGGGGGTGGGCTTCGCCCCTACACTCTGTTTCCGAAATGAGGCAAATCCGCCTGCTCGGGCGCCGACTCATACGCCCGCTTTAGCCCGGCGATATCCAGCTTGACCATTTGCAGCATGGCCTGCATCACCCGGTCGGCCTTCGCCCGGTCGGGGTCGTTGAGCAGCTCGTTCAGCACGCCGGGCACGATCTGCCACGATACCCCGAATTTATCCTTCAGCCAGCCGCACTGCTCCGCCGCGCCGCCTTCCAGCAGCCTGTCCCAGTAATAGTCCACTTCTTCCTGCGTCTTGCAATCGACGTAAAACGAAATGGCCGGGCTGAACTGGAACACCGGCCCGCCGTTGAGCGCCATAAATCGCTGGCCTTCCAGCTCAAAGACGGCCGTAAAGACATCATCGCCATTGGGCCCCGCATTTTCCAGCTTTGCGGTTTCGACTACGCGCGCGTTTTTGAAAATGGAGGTGTAGAAGTTGACTGCCTCTTCGGCGTTATTGTCAAACCACAGGTACGGGGTGATTTTTTGCATCGTCCGGCTCCTTATTTTTACTAATTGGATAGAACATATCTACTATTATAGTAAGCCGAACGCGAGAGTCAACTGTCAGTTTTCCAGGCCAGTTGGGGCTTTTTACCTTCCGTTCTCCATCAGCTTCCAATGCCGCCGGATCCAGTGGATGGCCACCGGCTCGTACTGCCGCACCAGCAGCACCGAGCAGTTTTCCACATGCTCGATGATCCAGTCATCCACCGAACCAAACAGGCGCGTCCCCTGCCCCCACTCTTCCGAGGCCCCCATCACCAGCAGTTCATACTCCTGGCGGCGCAGTTCATCCAGTACGCCCTGGGTCACGCTTTCGGCGCGGGCAACGCGGGTCGTCACGCGCAGGGGCACTCTGCCCAGCTCATCCTGAATAATCTCGCTCAGGAATAGCATTTCATCTTCGGTTTCTTCCGCCTCGAACGCCTCGGAATAGGTATGCAGCACGGTGATGCGCGCATTCTCCTGTTCGGCCAGTTCAAAGGCAACGCGCAGCGCCAGCCGCGAGTGCAGGCCGCCGCCGACCGGCACCAGGATGTTTCGAAGCTTGCCGCGGTCATGGTCCAGCAGCACCAGCAGGTTTGTGTCCGCCTTTTCCAGCAACATCTTTACCGGGTTCGCCGTGGAGGAGGCGCGTTCGAGCGGGCCAGGCCAACCTGCTAGCACCAGCTTGATATTGCGTTGCGCCTCAATCTCATCCAAAATCCCGCGCGCGATACCCGGCGCTTCACGCACCTTGGTGTAGAACGGCACGTTACGGTTGCGGATCTCTTCCAGGATATTGGCCGGGATCATGCGCCGCTGCGACGCCGCCTGTTTGGCGCCCGAGTTGAAAGACTGCCCGTTCTGGCCCTCTTTGCGTTGTTTTACATGAAAAACGCAAATACTGGTATCTTCGCTGGCCTGAGCCAGGATACCTGCCAGGCGCACCAGGCGCGCACCCGTCCGCGGGTTGGCCACCGGCACCAGAATGCGGTTCTTCGCTTTCTCCATCGAGCGCAACCGCGAAAAAATCATGCGGTTGGCGACGGGCGTGAGGTAATACAGAAGGCTCAGCACCACGATTAAACCCACGCCGAACAACAGGGCGCGCCGCTCGGTAAATATTACGATGAAAAAGCAGGTGCCCATGGCAATGTACGCGGTCACCGGGAAAAACGGGACTTTGAACGGCCTTCGCAAGTTTGGATAACGCTGGCGCAGCCGCACGAGCGCCAGGTTGGACCAGAACAGGACAAACAGGTAGCCCGAACTGGAGATATAGCTCAAAAAGTCCACCAGCCCGATGGCCGCCACCGCGCAGATGATACCGCCGATCACCAGCGTGGCTGCGTACGGCGTGCGGAAGCGCCCCAACCGCGTAAGAAAGCGCGGCCAGGTGCCGTCGCGGCTCATGGTGAACGCCTCCCGCGTAGCGCTGAGCATTGCTGAGTTCAAAGTGGTCAGTGTGGCGATGATACCGGCCACCCCAATCAGCGCCGGACCTGTTTCCGGCAAAAATTTCGCGGAGGCTTCCTTTAGCGCTGCGCCGGATCCCGCCAACTGATCCCAAGGCACTGTTCCAATCGTAACCATCGCGATCAATGGATACAGGCACAGGCACAGCGTCAGGCTGATGAGAATTCCTACCGGAATATTCCGGTCCGGATTCTTAATCTCTTCCGCATCATCCGCG
>CALDSL010000196.1 GCA_937920255.1 uncultured Anaerolineaceae bacterium
TCGAGGGTCGAATCTTTCGGACGCGGGTTCAATTCCCGCCATCTCCACTGGACAAGAAACCGGCTGAAAGGCCGGTTTTTTGATTTCGAAAATCATTTTCTGTAGGTTGGGTTGAGCCGAATGGATCAAATGACAGTAATAACTTTTTCGGCGAAACCCAACATTTCGATGAGAAAAAGGCGTTGGGTTTCGCGTACGAGTTCCAGTGGGTTGAAGATGGTTTTGCGCTCACCCGCAGGGTGCTCTGCGAGCAACCCAACCTACGGGAACTTTTTTTGTTAATCCCGAAACATAGCCGCGGTTTTCACCGCCTCAACCGGATACCTCCCCACCGCGCACTCGTCGGAGAGGACGACGCCGGCGTAGCCGGCGCGGATGGCATCATACAGGAAGCATACCTCGGAGCGGGTGGGGGTGGGATGATCGACCATGTGCTCGAGCACCTGTCCGGCCATGAACACCGGCACGCGCGCTTCACGGACGACCATGGCGAAGTCGTGCACGGCTGCGGCCATGGCGGGCATGCCCAGCTCAGCGCCCAGGTCGCCACGGCACAGCCACAGCGCGTCCGCGTGGCGAGCGATGGCCGCGGCCTCGCGCACAGAGCTTTCACGCTCGAGTTTGGCGATCAGCACCGCGCCGATGGGGAACAGCGCGCGGTAGCGTTCCATCTCGGCCGCGTCGCGGATGTACGAAACGGCGTACTGCGCGAACGCAAACGGGCGCGCGGCGTCCAGCATGGACTGGTCGCGCAGGTTGAGCGTCTCGGTGCGGCCTTCGCTGTTGGCCAGGGTGATGCCCTTGCGCGGGCTGATCTCCCCGCCCTGCAGCACAATCGCCCGGGCGGTGTTGCCCTCCACCGCGTCGATGCGCAGCAGGGTTTTGGCGTCGTTGAGCGCGGCTTCGCCGCCGGCGCGCGCGGCACAGAAGAAATCGGGGTGCGGCACGGGCAGTGTGTCCGGTTGGTCGCTGGCTTCGGCTAGCACCAGGCGCACCGTCTCGCCCAGGCGCAGATCACGCGGGGCGAACTGCCCCAGCCGCCACTTGCTGCCCTGCAGATCCAGCACCACCGGGAAGGACAGGCCCTGCCGCTGGCGGAAATCGGACAGCCGTCGCAGCCAGAGCGCCATTTCAGCCGCGTTGAGGTGGGATGTGTTTAGCCGGAAGCCGGTGGCCCCGGTGCGCAGCATGGCTTCCCAGGTCTGCTCGGCGCTGCTGGCCGGGCCGAGCGTGGCGGTGATTTCATAGTTCATGGCGGTTTTCCATTCGTTCGTGCATGATGGCAAAGGCGCGCGGCGGCTGGCCGGAACCGAGCAGGGCTTTGATCTGCGCGGCGCAATACTGCGGGGTATGCAGGTCGGTATGCACTTCCAGGTCGTAGACGCAGCCGGCGTGCACAAGATCGGCCTGCAGGCGCGCCTGGCCCAGGGTGCGGTTCTTGCGCTGGCGCTCGCGCGCTTCCAGCACATCCAACGGGCAACGCACGCCCACCAGGTAAGCCGGCAGGGGTGCGAACAGGGCGGCGCACTCGCGCGCCCAGGCCGGCTCGACCAGCACGTGATCGGCGAGGACGTTGTTGCCGCTCTCGAGCAGCGCGCGGATGGCGCGGTGCATCCCGCTGACAAGAGTGTGGCCCATGCCGCCGGCGCGGTCGGCGAGGCCGAGGACGTCGTCCCACAGCGGGCGCTCCAGCCAGCGTTCGGGCAGCATGAACAGGAATTTATCCAGCCCGGCGTTGCAGTAGGGCTCGTCCAGGCAGTTTTGCAGGGCTTCGAGCAGGGTGGTCTTGCCCGAACTGGACGCGCCGTTGAGCATGATCAGCGTTCCGGTGGTCTTCATGCTTATGTCATAATCCTTGTCTGGTAAGACGGTTTCCGTAGGGGCGGACCCACGTGTCCGCCCGCCATAACGATCAACATAACAGGCAGCGATAGGCATAAGAACATTCCTTGCGTTCCGTTATTTATCCCTATTCAGTATATATTCGGTTGTTGCCGCAGCGGGCGGACACGTGGGTCCGCCCCTACGGACGGGCAGCATGATGGGCTCTATCCTGCAACTTCAACCACCAATCCCTTCAGGTAGGCGCCTTCGGGGAAGTTGAGGGCCACGGGGTGGTCGGGGGACTGCTCGAGGCGCTCAACGATACGCGCGTCGACGCCGGCGTCCAGCGCGGCGCCGGCCACGATCTTCTGAAACAGCTCAGCCGAAACGCCACCCGAGCAGGAGAAAGTGAA
>CALDSL010000197.1 GCA_937920255.1 uncultured Anaerolineaceae bacterium
ATGCTACAGGCAGGTCAGGCTGCTCCGGATGGCAGTATTACCTTCTCGAACATCTTCCTGATCATCGTGGCGGCGTCACTGCTGGTACAGCTCTTCCTGCAGTACCTGGTGCGGCGCACCAAAGTCGGCGTTGCCATGCGGGCCACCTCGTTCGACAAGCCCGCTTCGCGCCTGATGGGCATTCAGGTTGACTCGGTCATCTCGTTCACGTTTGCAATCGGTGCGGCTTTCGCGGGATTGGGCGGCGTGTTGTATGCCATCGCCTACCCAATGATCCACTCGCAGTTGGGTATCCTGCCCGGCTTGAAGGCGTTTATCGCCGCGGTGCTGGGCGGTATCGGCAGCATCCCCGGCGCGCTGGTTGGAGCGCTGATTATGGGCCAGGCGGAAGCCATGACCATGGCTTACATCTCCACGCCTATGCGCGATGCGGTCGCGTTCACCATCCTGATCGTTGTTTTGTTGGTGAAACCGACCGGCATCTTTGGCGAACCTGAGAAGGAAAAGGCATAGGAGGCTCCACATGGAAATCGGTTTTCTTCTCGGCTCAATTGTCAAAATCGCTGCCATCATCGCATGGATCTACGGCCTTTTATGGGTCTTGGGTCGTCCCAAGTGGTGGGTGAAAGTGCTGGGCGCCACGGCTGCGTTTGGTGTCATCCAACTGGCGCTGACCACTTTTGGCAACTTCACCTTGTTGAACACGTTTGACAGCGGCCTCTTGTTTCAGGCTGCCTCGATGACGATGGTAGCTCTGGGGTTGAACCTGATCTACGGTTTCAACGGCCAGTTCAGCCTCGGCCAGTGGGGCTTCTACGGCATTGGTGCGTACACCGCGGCCGATATCACCTTCCGCTGGACTATGGGTGACACCCGTGGCCTGGTGGTGGTTGGCCTTGGCACCATCCTGGGCGGCTTGATGATTCTCGTCGTCCGGCGCTTTGTGCTGGGCAAACTGCGCGGCGTTCCGGTGCTGTCATCATTCACCCTGTATCTGATCGGCGCGATCGCGGCCGCCGCGATTGCGGTGTTTATCGCCAACCTGATCAATCCTGCGCTGGCGCCCATGCTGGGAACCATCTCGGAACCCGGCCCGTTGAACTCGCCCGTCGCGCTGCAGGTGATCTTCTTCCTGGCGGTGATCTTCGCCGGGATCTTCGCCGCAGAGGTCAGCTTCCTGTTCGGCCTGCCGGTGCTCAGCCTCGGGTCAGACTACTTCGGTATTGCCACCCTGGGTTTCACCATCGTGGTCAACACGCTGATGATCAATTCGGACACCATCCTGCCCTTCCCGGAGATGAAAGGTGGGCGCGGCATGATCGGCATTCCCAAGGTGACCACCTGGTTCTGGGCGTTCCTGTTCATGCTGCTGGTGATCATCATCATGCGCAATGTCATCCGTTCCAGTACCGGGCGGGCGATTATGTCGGTGCGCGAGGATGAGACCGCCGCGATCGCCATGGGCATCGATGTGGCTGATACAAAGCTGCTGTCGTTTGTAATCGGCAGCCTGTTCGCGGGGATAGGAGGCGCTGTGTACGCGCATTACATCGGCTTCCTCAGTCCGGGCACGTTTGACTTCCTGGTCGGCTTTAACCCGCTGATTGTGGTCGTGTTTGGCGGGCTGGGAAGTATGAGCGGCACCATCGCCGCTGCGTTTGGTTGGACCTTCTTCCTGGAAGGGATGCTGCGCGTGGTTTTGGGTTATCTGGGCACCGAAGCGCCCACCTGGCGCTTTGTGCTCTACCCGATCGCGCTGCTGCTGTTGATGCTGCTGCGCCCACAGGGTTTGCTTGGCAACGTGGAATGGGGTTTCTTGAAACAGCCATTTTACCGGCCGCCGCCTGCAGCTGGCGAAACGAAGCCATCTACCACCGCGGCCGCCGATTGACAGGGAGGAGAGAAACCTATGGAAGCGGAAAGCAACGCAACACCCGTTCTGGATATCGTCAAGCTGACCAAGTTCTTCGGCGGCCTGCGCGCGGTTGGTAACTTTGGCCTTACCCTCAATAAGGGTGACCTGGCAGGGTTGATCGGCCCAAACGGCGCGGGAAAGACGACTGTGTTCAATATGATCACCGGCCTGTATGTGCCCACCTCGGGTGACATCGTCTTCGAGGGCGAGTCCATGGTCGGACTGCAGCCGTTTGAAATCACCCGCCTGGGGATTGGACGCACCTTCCAGAATATCCGCCTGTTCTCCAACCTGAGCGTCTTGGACAACGTGCGCATCGCCTACCACCCGCATTCGGGCTACAGCCTGTATGATGGAGTGGTGCGTAACGCTAAATACGCGGTAAAGGAAGACGAACTTACGGAACGAACAGTGGAGTTCCTGAAGATCTTCAAGCTGGAAGGCATCATGAATGAAACCGTGCGCAACCTGCCATACGGCGAGCAGCGCCGGGTGGAGATCGCGCGCGCGCTGGCTACCAACCCACGCCTGCTGCTGCTGGATGAACCCGCGGCGGGTATGAACCCAAAGGAGATCGTGCGCCTGATGGAGTTGATCCACTTCATCCGCGAGCGGTTTGAACTGTCGATCCTGTTGATCGAACACCAGATGCGGGTGGTGATGGGGATTTGCGAGCACATCACCGTGATGGACTTTGGGGAAGTAATCGCGCGCGGCGTGCCGCGTGAGATCCAGGAGAATACGCGCGTAATCGAAGCCTACCTGGGAAAGGGAGCCGCCAATGTTGCTTGATGTGAAAGACCTGGATGTTTTTTACGGAGCCATTCACGCGCTGCAGGGGGTTTCGTTCCACGTCAACGAAGGGGAGATCGTATCGTTGATCGGCGCGAATGGAGCCGGTAAGTCAACCACCCTGCGCACCATTTCAGCGCTGATCCGCCCGCGGCACGGCACGATCCACTTTAAGGATCATGAAATCACCAACACGCCGGCCGAGCAGATTGTGCGCCTGGGGATCAGCCATGTGCCGGAGGGGCGCAAAATCTTTGCCCCGCTGACCGTGCGCGAAAATCTGGAAATGGGCGCCTATACGCGCAGCGACCCGGCTGAGATCGATAACTCGATGAAACGGGTCTTCACCAGCTTCCCGCGTTTGAAGGAACGCATCAACCAGTTGGGCGGCACGCTCTCTGGCGGCGAGCAGCAAATGCTGGCCACCGGGCGCGGGCTGATGAGCAAGCCCAGCCTGCTGCTGCTGGATGAGCCTTCGATGGGCCTCAGCCCGCTGCTGGTGGAAGAGATTTTCCGGATCATCAAAGAGATCAACGCGCAGGGCACCAGCATCCTGCTGGTGGAGCAAAACGCTTTGATGGCGCTTTCCATCTCGCACCGCGCGTACGTGCTCGAGACGGGCCGGATTGTGCTCTCCGGCACCGGTAGAGAAGTGCTGGAGAACCCGCAGGTGAAAGCCGCGTACCTGGGCATCTGACCCGGGGCGCGCCTGGTAATCGAGACAAGGACAACCCCGAATCCGAGATTCGGGGTTGTCTTGTTTGACAGGTCATTTCATGTCGTGCCGCACCCCAACCACACCCTGGTAGCTGTTCGGTGCAAAAGCCAAAGGCTTGCACAGCGTTGACACGCTTTCTCATTCCCTGTAAACTATATTCATGCATTTGCCTTTGGGGTAGGAGGAAATAAATGGCGTCTACTATGCAACTGGTCGTTCGCACGGGTCCCACCGCTGGGAAATTATACGCGCTGGATAAAAATGAGCTTACCATCGGGCGAGACATGGCCAACGATATTGTCATCAGCGATTCAGAAGTGTCGCGGCGGCATGCGCGCGTTTTTCTGCAAGGCACCAACTATGTGCTGGAAGACCTGGGTTCCACCAACGGCACATTCGTCAACCGCCAGCGGTTGATGGGCCCGTACGTCTTACGTCCAGGCGAAGTGATCACGCTGGGGGAGCATATTAACCTGGAAGTGGAAGCCGTCGCGTCTGACCCGGACGCCACGGTTGCCTCGCCGGCCGTCTATCCGCAGCAGACCTACGCACCGCCGCCGGTAAACGTGCCCCCGCCGCAACCGGCGCCGCGCTACCAGCAGCCGGTCGTCGAGCCACCGCCGGTGCAGGTGTACACGCCGCCGCCCTCCGCGCCGGTGATCGAAGAGCCGTACACGCCGGAACGCCGGCTGCCCACCTGGGCCATCGCGTTGATCATCGCCATTCTGCTGCTGGTATGCGTGTGCGGCGTGATCCTGTACGTGATCGACGCGCGCAACCTGTGGTGCGATCTGTTCCCGTTCCTGTTCCCCGCCTGCCAGTAGCGGC
>CALDSL010000198.1 GCA_937920255.1 uncultured Anaerolineaceae bacterium
CCCGGCGCCGGCGGGTGATCATTTCGCGCACCCAGCTGGTGGAGATCGGCGGCGGGTTCCGCGTGCCAGAGGTGATGAGCCAGTCCGGCGCCAGGCTGGTGGAGGTGGGTACCACCAACCGGGTGCATCTGCGCGACTACGAAGCCGCGTTGTCAGAGCCGGCTGCGATGGTGCTGCACGCGCATTCCTCCAACTTTCGCATCGTGGGTTTTACCGCGGAGCCGGAGCTGGCGGATGTCGCCCGCGCTGCGCATAGCCATGATGTGATCCTGATGGACGATATTGGCTCCGGGGCGCTGCTCGATACGGCGCGCTTCGGGCTGGCGCACGAACCCACCGTGCAAGAGTCGCTCGCCGCGGGTTCCGACCTGGTATGCTTCTCCGGTGACAAGCTGCTGGGCGGGCCGCAGGCCGGGATCATCGTCGGCCGCGCGGCGCTGCTGGCCAGGATCAAAAAGCACCCGCTGGCGCGCGCCGTGCGCGCCGATAAACTGTGCCTGGCCGCGCTCTCGGCCACCCTGGCGCACTATCTCAAAGATGAAGCCCTGCGCGAAGTGCCGGTGTGGCGCATGATTGCCACCCCGCTTGAGGAACTGCGCGCGCGCGCATCCGCCTGGCGCGCGACCCTGGGGGCAGGGGAGGTGGTCGACGGGTTCTCCACCGTCGGCGGCGGCAGCCTGCCCGAAGAAACCCTGCCCAGCATCCTGCTGGCGCTGGACATTCCGCGACCCAACCCATTCCTGGCGCGCCTGCGTGCCGGCCAGCCGCCGGTCATCGCCCGGGTGGAAAACGAGCGCGTCCTGCTCGACCCCCGCACCGTCCTCCCCGAACAGGAACCCGCCCTGCTCGACGCAATTCGCCAGGCACTTAGCACGTCGAAAAGCCCATCCAACCGCTCCCGCTCTTCGGGCGATGCAAAACCGTAAACAAGCACCCACTCGTAAGGACCTCGGGACGACTCGCGCCTGCGGCTCTGGGCAGATGTGTGAGCCCCGTCGAAGCGTACAGCACTTCATGCATAATAAGTTGATAAATAAGCCGGTTGCGCCTCCTTTGGAGGCGACAAAACTCCAACGAACCGCAAAGGACGCTAAGAACGCGAAGAAAGAACCCTTAGCCCCGTTCCCCGAAGGGTAGATACGGCACAGTCAGAAATGCAGTTTTTTCAGACAAGAGTGTAAACAGTTCTATTCGTGACATTCGGCAAATTCGTCCACATTCGTGTTAAAGTTCTTTTGAACTTTCCCTCAAAGAAGGCAAACCCTTTATGCGCTCTGATCTCGACCGTCTCATGCAAGAACACAACGTCGATGCCATCCTCATCACCGGGGCGGCTATGCACAACCCCGCCATGGTCTACATGACCGGCGTGGTGCACGTCACCGGTGGCGACCTGATCAAGCCGCGGGGCAAACCGCCGGTGCTGTATTACAACGGCATGGAACGCGACGAAGCCGCGCGCACCGGCTTGGAAACCCGGCCCTACAGCGTTTTCCCTTACCGCGAGCTGTACAAAGAATCCGGCGGCGACCCAGGCCGGCTGCTGGCGCTGCGCTACAAGCGCATGCTTACCGACGCCGGCATCACGCATGGCCGGGTTGTACTGTACGGCATGATGGACGCCGGATTGGCCTACAGCGTATTCAGCCTGCTGCGCCACGAGCTGCCCGAAGTGCAAATCAGCGGCGACCTGTACGAAGCCTTCATCCTCGAAGCCATGCAGACCAAGGAAGCCGACGAGATCGAGCGCATCCGCCGCATGGGCAAAATCACCACCGGCGTGGTGGGGCGGGTTGCCGAGTGGCTGAGCAGCCACCCCAGCCGTGACGGCGTGCTGGTGGACGGCGACGGCCGACCGGTCACCATCGGCGACGCGCACGCGCGCATCAACCTGTGGCTGGCCGAAGCCGGCGCCGAAAACCCTGAAGCCACCATCTTTGCCATCGGGCGTGACGCCGGCGTGCCGCACAGCATCGGCAACCCCGCCGACCTGCTGCGCCTGGGCCAGCCCATCATCTTCGACATCTTCCCGTGCGAGGCCGGGGGCGGCTATTTCTACGATTTCACCCGTACCTGGTGCCTGGGTCACGCCACCGATGAAGCCCAGCGCCTGTACGAGGACGTGCTCTCGACCTACCACGCGCTGGAAAGCGAACTGGCGCTCGGCGCCAGCACCGCCACGATCATGCGCCGTGCCGGCGAGTTGTTCGAGGCGCAGGGTCATCCAACAATACTTAGCGACCCGCCAACCGACATCG
>CALDSL010000199.1 GCA_937920255.1 uncultured Anaerolineaceae bacterium
CGGTCTTTTCCTGCATCCAGGTGAGGATATTCGCGAACACGCGCGTGCTGGTGCCCGCGTCCAGGCCACCGTGCGCCAGCGCCTTTTCGATCTCATCGATCCACAGGATACACGGCGCCACCGTCTCGGCCAGGTGCAGCGCGCGCCGCGCGCGCTCTTCCGATTCGCCCACCAGACTGCCAAACAGGGCGCCCACGTCCAGCCGCAGCAGCGGCATGCGCCACAGCCCGCCGATCATCTTGGCCGTCAAACTCTTGCCCGTGCCAGGAATGCCGATCAGGGCGATGCCTTTGGGCGAGGGCAGCCCGTACTCGCGCGCCTCCTGAGTGAAGGCGCGTTCGCGCAGCCGCAGCCATTCTTTCAGCGCGCCCAGCCCGCCCACATTGTTGGGGCTTTCCAGCACCGGGTAATATTCCAGCGCCTGGCTCTCGCGGATGATCTGCTTCTTTTCTTCGGTCACCAGGTCGATGGCGCGCTCGTCCAGCACGCCGTCCTGCACCAGCGCCTTGGAAAACACGCGCTGCGCCTGCGAGGCCGTCAACCCCAGCGCGGCCTGGATGATTTTCTCGCGTCCCAGCGCGGTCAGGTTGACCTTGACGCTCGGGCTGCGGGTCAGGTTGTTGAGCACCTCTTCGATCGCCGCCGCATCCGGCAGCGGGAAATTCATGATGAACACCTCGTCGCGGAATTCTTCCGGGATGCTGGTGCTATGGCTGGTGATCAGGATCGATTTGCGCGTGGTGCGCAGTTTCTGCGCCACGCTGCGCAGCTTGCGCCGGATCTGTGGGTTGGTCCATGCGTCGTGAAAATCTTTGAGGATAAACAGGGTCGAGGAAGAGCCGTCCATGCGTTCCACGGCATCGAGCGCGGTCATCGGGTCTTTCGCCACCGGCGCGGATGTGCCCGCCAGTTCGCTCAGCCACTGGTAGCCGTCCGCGCTGTCCCACGCCAGGCAGCGCCGCTGGGTGCGGTCGCACATTTCTTTGATTAACTGCAAAGCGCGCTGTTCCTCGCTGGTTTCCAGCAAGATCAGCGTAAAGCGCGCGCGCAGGTAGACATCCAGTTGTTCTTCGAATTTCATGACCCACACTCCACGGAAGCGACGGCTAAACAAAAATTATAGCACGTCCGTTCTGGAATGGCAAAATATCCCGGTTGGTTTTTATTTTTTATTAACGATTCTGATCGTTAAGATTCCGATTTTTTTATGGTCTGCTGCTATTTTAACAATACGAGAAAAAACCGTTGGGATTGCAGGTAATTATGAAAGCCGAAGACATTTCCGGGACTGTTATTTTTGAACCCGATATTGCGAATGACCCGCCGAGGAATTGGCGCCAATTGCTGATTGGAAGGCCTCTGTCAACCGCGGATGCTCCTCATCAAACGGTTGGTAAATTGATCGGGCTGGCGGTCTTTGCGTCAGATGCGTTATCATCCACCGCATATGCCACGCAAGAAATTATGATTATCCTGGCCGCTGCCGGTTCCGGCGCGCTGGGGTATGTATTTCCCATTTCGGTGGCAATCGTGGCGCTGATGACCATTGTCACGGTTTCCTATCAACAAACGATCCACGCGTATCCGGGTGGGGGTGGGGCTTATATCGTTGCCCGCGATAATCTCGGTGAACTTCCAGCACAGACCGCCGGGGCAGCCTTGCTGACCGATTACATTCTCACCGTCGCGGTTTCGATTTCTTCAGGTGTGGCGCAGATTTCCTCGGCGTTCCCCAATCTGTACCAGTATCGCGTGGGGATTGCAATTGCCATGGTGTTATTTATCATGCTGATGAACCTTCGCGGGGTACGCGAGTCAGGAAAGGCTTTTGCGCTGCCAACCTATTTCTTCGTACTGATGATGATCCTGACAGTGGGTACCGGTTTTTTCCGCTATTTCAATGGGTCCCTTGGGGTCGTGATCAATCCACCGCACAATGCCATATCAGGTCTGGTGCAAACAATCACGCCGTTCCTGTTATTACATGCATTTTCGAGCGGCACTGCGGCTTTGACTGGCATCGAAGCCATCTCGAACGGCATTACCGCTTTCAAAGAGCCGCGCAGTCAAAATGCGGGTATTACGCTGATCTGGATGTCATGCATTCTGGCAAGCCTTTTCCTTGGGATTTCATTCCTTTCGGGCAAGATCAACGTTGTCCCTTCTGAGGAAGAAACGGTCATTTCCCAGCTTGCCCGAACCGTCTATGGAAGCCAGAACATACTGTATCTTGCCATCATCGCAGGCACCGCGGTGATTTTGATCATGGCCGCCAATACCGCTTTTGCTGATTTTCCACGTCTGGGCGCTCTGCACGCCGGCGATGGCTTCCTACCGCGCCAGCTCACATTCCGCGGAAGCCGGCTGGTTTATTCTCGTGGCATCGTCTCGCTGGCATTCCTGGCATCCTTGCTGATCTTCGTGTTCCAGGCCAGCGTCACGCGCCTGATCCCGCTCTACGCGATCGGAGTCTTCATGTCATTCACGCTTTCGCAGGCGGGTATGGCGCGCCGCTGGTGGAAGTCTGGCCATTTGAAACCTGGCGAGGAAATTGTTGAGCCGGGTTCCATCGTGCGCCGAGATGCCCATTGGAAGGGTAAGCTCGCCATCAACGGTATTGGGGCTGTTTGCACGTTTGTTGTGATGATCGTTTTTGCGGTTACGAAATTCCACGATGGCGCATGGATTATCGTATTTCTCGTGCCGTTGCTGGTAGCGATTTTCTTCGCCATCCATCACCACTATAAAGACCTTGCCCGCAAACTATCCCTGGATGATTACCATAAACAGGTTCGCATTCGAAAAAACCGTATCATCGTGCTCATTGCCGGAGTACATCGCGGATCGCTTGAAGCAATGGAGTTCGCCCGCACCCTCGGGCCGGATCTTACCGCCGTGCATGTGTCGATGGATGAGAAAGAGGCGCAAAAGGTCAGGGAAAAATGGGGTATGTACGGTGAGGGTATGCGTCTGGTAATCCTTAACTCCCCGTACCGGCTGTTCATCGAACCTGTCATGGATTACGTGGAGATGCTATTGAAGAACCGGGAGGCGGGCGAATTGCTCACCATTATCGTGCCGCAGTTCATCACCAACCGCTGGTGGCAGAATTTCCTTCATAGCCAGACGGCTTTGATGCTGCGTTTTGCATTGTTGTTCAAACGCGGTGTGGTGGTGGTTGAGATCCCGTATCTGGTATAAAGAACCCGCCGCCGTATCTGCAAGTTTTTTTAACAGCGTTGCTCAAGGTATCAACGCTCATGTAATCGCTATCTATTGGTATCAGGCTGAAGGGAGACCGGCTAGTATATAATGGTAGACGGGTCTCCCAATGCTCGCATATCTTCTTCAAGGTATCACCCTCGGCCTTTCGGCAGCGGCGACGCCGGGACCGTTCCAGGCGTTTGTCATCGGGCAGGCGCTCAAGAACGGTTGGCGGCGCACGCTCCCGGCTGCCTTCGCGCCGCTGCTTTCCGATGGACCGGTGATCCTCCTCATGGTGCTCCTGCTCACCAGCTTGCCGGCGGGCCTGCTGCGCGCCATTCAGATCGCGGGAGGGGTCTACGTGCTCTTCCTGGCATGGAACGCATTGCAGGTGTACCGCCATTTTCAAACGCTTGTGCCCGCCGGCGGCTCTGGTAAGACGCTTTTGCAAGCAGCAGGAATGACCCTGCTCAGCCCGGGGTTGTACATTTATTGGAGCATGCTGGCCGGTCCGATTCTGGTGCGCGGTTGGCGTGAGTCACCTTCGCATGGCGGCGTCTTTTTGCTTGGCTTTTATGCGGCCATGGTCTCGGCCATGATGCTGCTCATTGTGCTGTTTGGTGCCGCGCGCCAGCTTGGACCGCGAGCCAACCGCGCGCTGCTGGGTTTCTCGGCGCTGGCGCTGTTTGGATTTGGATTGTACCAGCTCGGACAGGGGCTGTTGGGTGGTTAAAGAACCGGTGGTGGAGAATCCGTGAATAACGTCATCTTCTTGATCATCATCGCGGCCATTGGCGGAGGATCCAATGCTCCGTTTGCGAAAGTCGCGCTGGGCGCGTTCCAGCCCTTCACCATCGTCTTCATGCGCTTTCTGATCGCTTCGCTGGCGCTGCTGCCGTTAATCCGCCGGCGCGGCGAAATCAACCTGCGCGCCATGCGCGAACTGCTTCCGGTTGCCCTGATCGGTTCGCTCAACCCGATCCTGTTGTTTATTGCCATGCAGTTCACCCAGGCCTCGGTTGCGCCGCTGATCTATGCCGCCGTGCCGTTGATGACCGCCCTGTATCTGCATTTCTTCCGCGGGCGCAAAATCGCCGCCGGAAAGATCTTGGGGATTGTGCTGGGCTTCGCCGGGGTGGCGATCATCATCCTGCTGCCGTTTCTGCAACAAGGCGACAAGGACTTCCGCCGCTTTGGCGGCAACCTGCTCATTCTCGGCGCGGCGGTAGCGTTTATGATTTATGGCATCCTTTCCAGCGACAGGCAACAGCGACTGCAAATTACACCCCTGGCGCTGACCTATTCGTTCGTGCTCGTCACAATGATCCTGTGTATCCCCTTTGCCATTTTTGAAATCATCCGCTGGCCGCTGGATCCGTCCGGCATCCGGGCCAGCCACATCCTGGCCACCATTGGCACCGGCCTGCTCGGCACGGCCATTTTTTACATGGCTTACCAGAAGGCCATCCAACTGGCCAGCGAGGTAACCGCTTCGCTGTTCACCTATCTGCAGCCGATCGCCACCATCATCTTCGCGGTCATCCTGGTGGGCGAGGCCATCACGCTGCCGTTTGTCATCGGCGGCACGCTGGCGGTGATCGGCGCGGGCATGGCCACGAACAAAACCTGACATTCAAGAAAAAACGAAGAAAACGAATATTTCCTCTAGCGCACCCGGAAAAACGAAGAAAACGAATACCTGCGCCGGTCGATCCAATGACATTTGTCTGATGGGCTGGTGATATCCGGGAGTTTACGCGGTGGGTAGGGTAATGATAATCTAATAGGACAGAAATACGCGAAATCCAAAAACCAGTTTCAGACCGCGCGAAGGAGATGCACCCGATGTTCGATATTCCCGTAGAGAAGA